>CBDTVH010000269.1:0-4182 GCA_965363665.1 uncultured Yoonia sp.
CGATCAGCCCGTCAACAAGGCCTTGCGCGAAATCGACGCCGGGTGGGCTGGCAAAGATATGAGGTGTTGTTTTGGGATCAAACATCCAACATTGCCTCAGCTGCGGGAATGCTGGAAGGTTGCCCTACGTCGCACCACTGACCCGGATATACCGCACCATAAAGCCCACCGCGTGATGCAAGAATGTCCCATGCCACGTTCATGGAAAATGCAGCGTCCTCGACCTCAGAAAGAACATCGGTCCGGATAATCTGTAGGCCAGTATAAATGGCTTCCCCTGCGCGATGCAGCCGCCCTGCTGCGTCAATGCGGAAATCACCTTTCCCTAGGTGGCCAGACACATTTCGTTTTTCCACGATCAATAATAGCGCCTCCATCTCGGGGCTCCATGCGTCCAGGATATGCTTAACCGGGTTCGGCCCATGCCACACGGCGTCCGTGTTCATGGTCAGTACAGGGTTGTCATGTAACAGCGGCAAGGCTTGCCGCAGTCCGCCGCCCGTCTCCAAAAGCGCGTCGCGTTCGTCTGAGAACAGAATATCCCGCCCGGCAAGGTGATCCCGGATCATGTCAGCACGGTAATGCAGGTTGACGACCATCGTTGCGACGCCCGCATCCATCGCAAGATCAATTGCGTGGTCAATAAGCGGCTTGCCACCCACCGGTATCAACGGTTTTGGCCGGTCTTTTGTCAACGCGTCCATACGCGTCCCAAGCCCTGCTGCGAAGAACAGTATAGGCATGCTCATCTTGCCATTTCCCGAAGTTTTTCTGGTGTGGGTTCAGGCACGGTATCCATGACAACTTGCCTAAGAGTAATAAGGGCTGGGTCCTGCAAATCCCGTATAATATGCCCCCAAACACGAGGCATAAAATCAACGTAGCGTGTTTTTCCAAGCTCAGATACAAGCCGCGCGAAGACCCCAAGAATGCGCAGATTACGCTGAACGCCCAAACAGGCAAGTGATGTCCGAAACGGGCCCTTTGCGCGGGTGCGACTGGCAAAATAGTCGATGATGTCTTCAACGACGGTCGGGCTGACATCACGCCGCGCGTCGCGCAAAAGCGAGACAAGATCATAGCCGGGCGGCGCAATGAAGGCATCTTGGAAATCAAGCAGGCCAACACGCTTGTCACTGGCTTTTCCTTCCCGCCAGATCAGGTTCTCCGCGTGGAAGTCCCGCAGGGCAAGCACCGTTGGATCGGGTGCATAAGTCGCAAGCGCGTGATGCAGTTCTGCGCATAAATCATCGGTTGAGGTATGACTGTAATGGGTCCCGACGATCCGCACCATTTCGGCACCCACAGCAGGCGTCATCCGTTTGAGGTGTGATGGTGGCGCGATGTCTTCCAGCCTTAGAAGAATATCGGTGGCCGATTGATACAGCATCTTTTCGTCTGACGGCGAGTGCCGCAGCCATTGGACAAAGTCGGTTGTGCCAAGGTCACTGAGCAGAAGCAGCCCCTTCGCCGGATCATGTGCCAAGATGCGTGGGGCGGCAAAGCCGTGTGCGTGTAGAAAGCTGGCAATCGCAACGAAAGGCCGGGTATCTTCGCCATTTTCAGTGGGTGCATCCATAAGGATCACCGTCTTTGCGCCTGACGAAAGCCGCAGATAGCGCCGTGCTGATGCGTCACCTGCCAGGGGGGTCTGCGTCCAGTCTTGCCATTCGCTGCCAGCCAGGAATTCAGTGATGGTGGCGCCGCGGTCAGGCATCCAAACCTCGCAGCCGATCTGCCCAAGTGTCGGGGCCACTGATGGTGACGTGGTGCTGATCCTGTCGCGCTTCAAACGCGAGCGTCAGGGCGTCGGCAGGAACAACCTCGCCCAAACGATCAGGCCATTCGATCAGGCAGATGGCGGTTTCAAAGGCTTCATCCAAGCCAAGTTCCAACGCTTCGTCAGGGTGTGTCAGTCGATAAAGATCGCAATGCCAGATATCACCCGCGTCGTCCTCATAGGTTTGGACCAATGTGAATGTCGGCGAAGGGACATCCTCCATCCGGCCCAGGCGGGCACGGATCAATGCGCGCGCGAAGGCCGATTTTCCAGCGCCGATTGCACCTTCAAGCAAGAGCGTGTCACCAACTTTCAGGTGCTGGGCAACCTGTGTGGCCAATGCGTTGGTGGCGTCTTCATCAGCAAGGGGAAATTCAAACAGGGTGCGGGCCATGGGCCGACATTATGGGGTTGCGTCGGCCCTGCAAGTGGAAATCAGCGCTTGGCGGCCTGGATCGCCGGATCGGGCAACATCAGTTTCCTGATTTCGGGCCTTTTGGGGGTGACGATTGCAAAGCGAACCATCGTCATGCCCCCTGCAATGCGGTTTGCATGGCACGACAAATGCCGTCCGTCGTCCAATAGTGCGTTGTCCGACCATGGCGGTCTTACGCCCAGTTGCTGGATGAATTCCCGCATATCGTTCCACATGGGTGAGGGTATGCATTGATCTTGCCATGTTTTCATCTCGGTCTGCAGAAGGCGGTGTTCCAAAACCTGCTCGGGGCCGTCAGACCACAGGCTTATGTAGGCGCGGTTTGACATGACCAATGTGCCAGCAGAGGAAAAAACCGCGATCGCGTCGGACAGCGTGTCCAGAACCGCCTGACCGGTTTCAATATCAAGCCGGAACCGCCGGGTCAGGGACACCTCTGCGCTGATGTCTTCGAACAAGAGCGCGAATGCGCCGTCAGGGTATGGCCGCCCTGTCACGCGGTAGGTCTGCCCATCCGCAAGTGACCAGTTCTTGCTATATGTTCCGTTTTTTGCACCGGCTTCGACCGCAGTGAACTGGTCGCGCCATGACACGTAATCTTTCGGCTCGGGCATCATGCGCAGCTCGCGCAGGCGATCAAGCACGGTATAAATGGCCGGGCGAGCGGTCAGAAAATCAATCGGCAGGTTTGTCATGTCCAGGAATGCCGGATTGAACATGGTCAGCAGGCGGTTCTTGTCAAAGATGGCCAGACCGGTGGACAATTCGGCAAACGTGCGACCGACCGTCTCGACAAACTGTGTCTTGGATGTGCTGGCGCGCACAATTTCGGTCGCATCATCGGCAAAACACAAGAGTCCATCGGCATGGCTGATCGTCGATATATCAAACCATTTTTCCGTTTCACCCGTCATTGCTTTCACCGCCAAACGCCTGTCGTGGCCGGGCGCTGGCATATCCTTGGTTTTGATCAGATCCTTCACGCCCAGTTCGCGCAGCGTTCTTGTGTAGGCATGATTGGCCCACAGCAACGTACCGTGCCGGTCTTCGTGCCAAACCAGTTGTGAAGAATGGGTCGTGATATCGCGCATCAGGGCAGCTTCGGCATTGCTTGCGTCACAGGACAATCGCAACGCAGCCAGTTTGCGCGTCCAGCTTTCATCGCCGTTGATGGCAATGCGCAACCGATCATCAGTACGCCGTGCGTCGACAAACACTGTCGGATCACTTTCACTGCAGATACGAAATTCCATGGCCGCCGGGTCGGCCAGTTTGTCTTTGAACTGCGGAAATTCCTTTGCCAGAATCGCGATCATCTTGTTGAGATCATCAAGACTGTTTGATCCGTGACCGAACACATCCCAGGCATCGGCTGTCGCATCAATCAGATTGCTGTCGGAAAACAGGAACACCGTCCCGTCCCCACTCATCGGATTGAATGTGAGGTTAGGTTGAACGTCCGGCGTTTTGCCGGATTTCATCAGCATCATGATCACAGCAGCGCCGATCACGGCAGCAACCGCGATGGCGCCAAGCTCCGCCAAATTCATTAACATGATTAGTCTATTCCCGAGTCTGCTCGGTTAAAATATCGGTTAGGAAAGTTAATGCAGGCTTAACACCGAAGGCGGTTTTAAGGCCAAATTGCGATTGGCTGGTTTTTCCCCAGTGGTGCGCTCTCTGCTTGTTCCTTTGTTTGCAACAGCTTACGCGGCCAGTTCACCTCAACAACCGCACCTCCGGTCGCTTGCCCTGTCCAGCTTGCGTGGCCGTGCCTGCGACTGTTTGAGAAGTCCAGCTTTGCGCCAGACCGTTCCAGCAACGTCTTGGCAATGAAAAGGCCAAGGCCCATTCCTTCGTAGCCAGGGCGCCTTGCGCCGTCTTCTGAAAGGCGGCGGCGCTTGACGTATGGATCACCGATCCGGCCAATCACGGATTGTGGAAAGCCGCGACCGTCATCGGAAAT
>CBDTVH010000270.1:0-4156 GCA_965363665.1 uncultured Yoonia sp.
CCACCCCCATATTATCCCTACGAAAGAGGGCAAGCTGGTCTTCGTTCATCGCCGTCAGATCCTGGCCCAACGCCCTGATCTGCCCCGATGTCGCCTGTTCCAGCCCGCCCATCAACATCAGGAGCGATGATTTGCCAGACCCACTCGGCCCGACCAGACCCAGCGTTTCCCCGGCGGCCACGTCGATAGAGATGTCATGCAAGATGTCCACGCGGCCTGCATTGCCGTCCAATGACAGATTGGCGTTTGCAATGGATAGGACGGGATCAGTCATCAAGGCGGCCTCGGTTTCGGTGTGTTCCTTTGCATATGGGGCCGTTTCGCGCGCTGCCAAGTTCGCAGCCATGCTTTTGATCGGCGTGACGGCAGCGCAGGCGGAGACTGTGACAATCGCCGCCTTGGGTGACAGCCTGACAGCCGGCTACGGGCTTGCGCAGGAAGATGGCTTTGTTCCACAACTGCAAACGTGGCTGACAGAGCAGGGCGCAGATGTTCAGGTTATGAATGCGGGCGTGTCGGGTGATACGACTGCGGGTGGTCTCAGCCGTGTGGCGTGGACGCTGACACCCGAGGTCGATGCAATGATCGTGACATTGGGCGGTAATGATTACCTGCGCGGCATCGACCCCGCCGTCAGCCGCGCGAACCTTGATGGCATTCTTTCGGCCGGCAAAGAGGCCGGGGTCGAGATGCTGTTGGTCGGCCTGTCGGTCGGATCGAACTACGGGCTGGATTACAAGCAAGCGTTTGAGGGCATGTACGCGGACCTTGCCGCAAAATACGACATACCGCTCTATGCTGATTTCGCCGCCGGATTGCGCGCGGCTGCGGGCATGCAAGATGGCATGACCGAGTTTTTGCAGGCAGACGGCATTCACCCGAACCCTGAGGGCGTGTCCGTCATTGTCGCGGCAATCGGGCCGACCGTCCTCGATCTTGTGACAGATGTGCAGTAAACGATGCCCGGTCGGTTCTTCTTGACCAATGCAGTTGGCGGGATCGCTGATCCATCGCGTCTGAATATCGCGCCGGGCCAAGAGGTTATCACATTGACCGCAGACGGCGCGCAACACATGCGCTGGGGCATGATCCCGGTGGGTCGGGTGAATGCGCGGGGGCGTCCTGTGATGGAGACGATCATAAACGCGCGGTCTGAAACCGTCTTTGACAAATCCGCGTTTGCCGATGTTCAACGTGCCATTGTCCCGGCCAGCGGATGGTATGAATGGACCGGTGAAAAACGCCGCAAGCAGGCTTGGCGCATCACGCGCAAAGATGGCGAACTTCTCTACTTCGCAGCGATCTATGATGTCTGGAATGGACCGGGCGGCGTGCAAGTACCACAGGTTGCGACCATCACCTGCGCGCCATCGGCGGATGTCCGCGACATCCATCACCGCATGGGGGTTATCTTGACCGAAACCCAATGCGCGCAATGGTTTACCGGTGATGAGCGCGACGCAAAAGCGCTTATGCAGCCTTTCCCGGACGGTCGCCTGAAAGTTGAGCGGGCCGACGATGTGGACTGGGACGCGTCCTAGAGATAGGCTTTCTGTATTGTCTTTCAGAAAGGGAGAAAATCATGTCAGTTGCCAAGGTCACAGAGATCATTTCGTC
This sequence comes from uncultured Yoonia sp., assembly GCA_965363665.1. GTDB lineage: Bacteria > Pseudomonadota > Alphaproteobacteria > Rhodobacterales > Rhodobacteraceae > Yoonia. The sequence goes on from CBDTVH010000270.1 coordinate 1,618, forward strand.
ATCTTCAAAGTCTTTCGACGACGCTGTGGAACAAGGAATCAAACGGGCGTCCAAAACGCTTAAGGGCATCACGGGCGCTTGGGTTGCTGATCAGAAAGTCACCGTGAAAGACGGTGAAGTGGACGAATATCGCGTGGTGATGAAAGTCACGTTTGTCCTGGAATAAGAAGATGGGCGCCTGTCAGAGGCGCCCATTCCACAAAAAACTTCAACAATAAATTTGCCTTAGTCGGCAAGTGTCAGGTTCACGGCGCTTTCCCGTCCATCGCGGCCTGCCTCGATGTCAAAGTTGACCTTTTGGTCATCCTTGAGGCCGGTAAGCCCGGACCGTTCGACGGCTGATATGTGGACGAAAACGTCTTTGCTACCGCCATCGGGGGCGATAAAACCATAACCTTTGGTTGTGTTGAACCATTTGACAGTGCCTGAAGCCATGTCTTTCTTTCCCTTTCTGTTCCGCTCGCGGAAGTGCAGCGGCTTGGCTCGGTCAAACGTAATCGAAGGACTGAGCCGGATAGGGAAACAGTGGTCGAAAAGTCAACTTCGCTCTTAAAAGCTGCCACAAAAATGCCACAAATTCAAGGAAACGAAGAAAGTCGTTTGCGCCGGTGGCAAACAAGAAATTGTGAACGCGCGGAGACCGCGCGCCACGTTCGTACATAGATCGCTTATGCGAGTGCGAGGTTAACCGCAGATTCGCGGCCATCACGGCCAGCTTCAATGTCGAATGTTACCTTTTGGTCGTCTTGCAGACCTGTCAGGCCCGAACGCTCGACTGCGGAGATGTGAACGAATACGTCCTTCGCGCCGCCATCAGGTGCGATAAAGCCGAAGCCTTTAGTTGTGTTGAACCATTTCACGGTGCCAGTAGCCATCGTGTTTTTCCTTTAGTATCAATGCTGTCCGCGAGATTGCGACAGCTTGGCTGAGTCAGTGTCAAGATCGAGAGACTGTAGCCGAAAGGGAAAACAGTGGTCGAGTTGTATAACGTCTGCCTGCCCCATGTGACGCCTAAGGCGTGAGAATTCAAGTAATATTTTGTAACGAAGGAAAACGTGCGGAAGTTGGCCGCCCATGAAATGAAGCATTATGCGCAAAGGGCCCTGAACGAACCTGCGCGCGATTTCCCCTGATTTGATGGGCATCCACCGGGTTCGCTTTTTGGAGCATGCCCATCCTGTTCTGTCGTAATCCCCACAACAACTACCCTGCGAAAAACGTGAGTGTTTTCGATCTTGTGCAATCGTTGTGGGTGTGTAGACGAAAGGGCGCTATTCCCTGAGCTTTGACGCGTCGGAATACAGTCCGACAACAGTATTCATACCGCCCGTCAGTTGATTTGCTGTGGCAAACACGACGGCAAGGTCATCATTGCTGAGTTGGCCACCCGCCAAAACATCATTGATCAGCGGCTGCATCGATTGCCAATCGGAGATGACACCATCAAGACCGGCCTCGATCTCGGCGTTTGGGGGGCCTTGCACGCCAGCCTCGGGCATTCCGCTGCGCAGTGCGTTTAACGATGCGCCAAATGTGTCCGCCGCACTTTGCAGTTCAGCGATAACTGCCTCTGACCCCAGGCCGGTGGACATAAGGCAAATATTTTTGGACATCCGCTGCGCCAACATCCGCTGACGACCGGCAATATCAATCGCTAGCGTATCCCGCAAAAGAAGGTCGCCCGGATTGGAATATTGTTTTGAGATTTCCGTGACCAGCTTTTGCGCCATTTCAAGCAAGGGTGCCGACTGTTCTGCAATCTGCCGGACAGTTTCTTCTGACCCGTTCCCGGCCGACACTTCATCAGCACCTGCGCTGACGGGCGACCAAAGCCCGCCAAGCCGCTCAATCCCGGCAAGTGTTTTGCGGCGCGTTTCCGCTCCGATGACACCTAGGTCGGCATTTCCGTTTTGCAGCGCATCTTTGATAAGTGCGAATTCCTGCTGTGCCGCACCCAGCATCGCCCTGCTGTCCTCTGTACTGATCCCGGCCTGAAGGTAACATGCAGATGCAGGAATGCGTTGGCTCAACATCCGCAGTTTTCCGGACAGGTTGATCCTGGCACCGCCGCCTGCATTCTCGGTCGCTTCGGCAGGTACGGTAGCGGACGCCAAGGTATCTTCAGCGTGTCCTGTTGATGCAAAGCCAAAGGCGAGTGTTGCGGATAAAGAAATTGCACGAAGCGAAAATGGAGCGACTCGCCACAGCAATACAGTTGGCTTTTTATGCATTTTAACGTTCCTAACTCGTAACAAAACAACTCTTCTACAAGCTTCGTCTTATTCAACACTTGGGCAATATTGTGAAACAGGGCCATCTTTTTTCAAACATGCGCTGAAAAACAATTCAAGATTGCTTAGGCCTGCCGCCAGTCGCCTTTCTTGGACAATTCTGCAGTCCGGTTCTGAGAATCGATATGCAACGGAAAGTTGGGCCTTGCTAGTGAACCACAGTAAAAAGATCTTCGCCCAATGCAAAAAGCCCTGCAAGATGCAGGGCTTTTTAGGTTCGGATTGTCTGGGTTCTACTGTGGGATTTC
>CBDTVH010000271.1:0-4148 GCA_965363665.1 uncultured Yoonia sp.
AAAACTCGTTATCTGATTTGGATGGCCTGCGTGCTCGGCTATGGGATGCTGGCACTTCCCACGCTGGACATCGCTCAAGCCGTATTGATGGATATTCTCCGCAATATCCTAGACTTGGTAGCGTCGTAGGTCGGGGTTCTCCCCGACACACCTCCAACGCAAGAAAACGGTAGGTCGGGGCCTGCCCCGACGCCACGCGCACATCCATACCCCCTGTACGTACAACTTCTGTACAGCATATGTACGCGATACATACGCCCCTTTCCCTAGCGTCAAGCCGCCCTATCTTTCCCTCATGCGCTATCTCATCCTCGCCCTTTTCCTCGCCTCACCTCTCGCCGCGCAAGAGGTCGAAACCGACCTTGAACTGGTGCTGCTGGCCGATGCCTCCGGCTCCATTGACGCGGATGAGTTGCTGTTCCAACGACAATCCTACGCCATCGCAATTACAGATCCGGCGGTGGTTTCGGCCATCGAAAACACGCTTTATGGCTCCATCGCGGTCACCTATGTGGAATGGGCGCAGAACCAGGCCACGGTCGTGGATTGGACCATCATCGCGGATATGGAGAGTGCCACCCGTTTTGCCGAAAGCCTGATCGGGCCGCCCCGTCAGGCCAGCGGGCGCAACGCCATCGGGTCCGCGTTGCTGTACGGTAAGGACCAGATAGAAACCAACGATATCAGAGGCTTCCGCCGTGTCATCGACTTTTCCGGCGACACGATGGGCAACAGTTACGGGCCACCCATCACGGTGGCACGGGATGAGGTGGTGGCCGCAGGCATCACCATCAACGCCTTGCCCATTATCCGAAACGGTGACTTTGCGATGAACAGCCTGCCGCTGGCCTATGAGCAGAACATCATCGGCGGGCCGAACGCATTCGTCATGCCCGCGCAATCGGGGCCGGAGTTCACCGACGCCGTGCGCCGCAAGCTGATCTTGGAGATCGCAGGCACCACACCGCAGACCGAATTTGCCTCACTCCTCCTGAATACTCTCCAGATACGCGAGTAGGTCGACAATCGGCTGCGAGGTCATGATCGGCTGGCCGGTTTCGGCTTTGGTCGCCACATCGGTTCCTTCAAAAAAGTCCCCGTAAACCGGCATCATACTGCCGTGACTGACCAGCGGATCACGGCCATCAATCCGCATCACCACGCGGCTTGTCGGGAAGACGCCACCATTGCGTGCAGCCAGCGTTGTCAGGTTCGCCGGGGCCACCACCAATGAAGGCGACATCGGCCCGTTGCCGCGTGCCGCATTGCCGTGGCATGTGGCGCAGTAAAAGCCAAAGAGCGCCTCACCCTGCTCTGCATCTTGCGCTGCGGCAGGCGTTGCGAGCGCCAAGGCCAGTACCAAAGGAATTAGTCGCATCAAGTCCTCCTTTATGCTGTTCAATTCAGCTTAGGCAGACCGCGGCGCGGGCGCGTTGATGCAAATCAACCCTACCGCAGGGTAAGATTGCCGATCGCCGCGCGGATCATGCTGTCCGTGTCATCGCTGTCACCCGACACCGCCAGCCCGATCAGCGCACCCTTTTCGCCACCAAACGCGCGGGCATAATCAGCCGCCAGATCAACGCTCTCGCTGAATGAACCCGTGCCGGCCTGCCGCAAAGCAATGGTGACGCCCTGCCCTTGCGGACCGTAGGGCGACGGTATCACCTGACCGCGTGCGTGATTGCCGCCCCACGCGTATTGTATGATCCGTACGTCATCATTGCCCAGAAGGCTGCGGATATTTGCGCCTTCCAGGCTGGGCGCAATGCTTGCCGGCACGAAAACGAAATAAAGTGAGATGTTGCGATCATCGCCACCCTTGCGGCTGAGATCCGTGGCAGGCACGGATTGATCGACAGTCCAGTTCCACGATGCACCTGACGTTCCCCAGTCTTCACGGCCCACGCGGCTCCATGCGATCGAGACAGACCCATCCGAGACCAGCCCCAGATTTTGCCCAAACGAGTAGTCGTTCGAGCTGAAGAGGGACAAGCGCTGTTCCTGCCAGCCGTTGCTGAAATTGACAGGTCCTGCATGGGCGCCAATGGCTGTTGTCAGGGCAAGCGTCGCAGAAAGCAGAAATCGCATGATCATGGGTATCCTTTGATAGCGTCTACTCTAGGACCTATCGCAAGAAAGCTGTCCGGACACCTTTGATCGCCCGATGTCACGTGAATGTCAGCGCTGGTTACTGCTGGATGCTTTGCAGGTATTCAGTCAGAACAAGCAGTTTCATTGGCACCGGTGTGCCAAGCCCCTCATTCTCTACAATCACCGTTTCACCCAGATCGCCCGCGCCAAACTCTGGCATGGCCGCACTGAAGTGCTGCCCCCGGTCCAGTCCGTCAATCGTGCTCATCACCTGATCGGTCGGGAAAACGCCACCGTTACGGGCGGAAATCGTTGTCAGATCGGGCGGTGCAACAGCAAGCCCGCGTGCGGCTGGCCCATCACCCATTCCATTTGGCCCGTGACAACTGGCGCAATTTTCCAAATAGGCGGTGCGCCCGTCGACAGGCTCTTCGACGCATGCTGCCAAACCCAGCGCTGCAAGAATGATGAAGTACCGCATGTTTTGCCTCCTGTTTTGTGCAGAGTGTAACAAATCGGCCCGGACCGCCACTATGATCTGTGTCATTCCGGAACTAAGCTTGCGTGAAACCAGCAAAGGATCGCCCATGCCGCACCATATCGTCATCATGCTCGCCGCTGGGATCGGCATACCGGTACTGGCTGCGTTAAATGCAGCTTTGGGTCGCTATATCGGATCACCTGCGGTGGCGGCGACCGTCCTGTTTGTGGTGGCTTTCGTCGTTTCTGCAGCAGTTGCCTGCCTGACAAACCCGCAAGCCACGGCAAAGCTTATGACGGCCCCGAAACATCTGTTTCTCGGGGGTACCCTGGTGGCTTTTTACGTGCTTTCGATCACGTGGATCGCGCCTACGATGGGTTTGGGAAATGCCGTGTTCTTTGTCCTGCTGGGGCAGCTGATTTCAGCCGCCGCGATTGATCACTTCGGGCTGTTCACCGCACAAACGTCGCCGCTGACACTGACCCGCACTGCCGGGATCGCTTTGATGGCAATGGGTGTGTTCGTTACACAGAAAGCGTAAGCACCAAATCCCAAAGCGCATCAGGCACGTCGACTTCTGTCATCGCCTGCCGGTTGGCGCCCGGAATGCGCGCGCCCTCTTGTTGGGCCACGGCCTCTGCCACACGTGCAAAGCGGGCGCCGAAATCTGCGTGATATGTGCCGGGGTCCATCAGGATATAGAACTGCCCCAGATCGTGCGGTTTGCCTTCGGCCACCTTCAGCCCGGCCACGTCAAGTGAGTTGACCGAACCGGTCATGCCTGCTGCCAGCAATTCGACCATCAGCCCGAAACCCCAGCCTTTGTAGCCCCCCGCGCTGACCAATGCGCCTTTCAACGCGGCCTCTGGGTCGGTTGTCGGATCACCGTTTTCATCAACAGCCCAGCCAAGCGGGATGGTTTCACCCGCAGCCTTGGCCATCGTGATCTTGCCCAGCGCAACCGCTGAGGTCGAAAAGTCGAAATGCATCGCGGGTCCATCGTCGCCCGGCACCGTCATCGCGATGGGGTTGGTGCCAATCACCCGCTTGTTGCCGCCGGGCGGGGCCACGACGGGTGATGCATTGGTCATGCCGATGCCAATCAAACCTGCGGCAGCAATCTGTTCGGTGAAGAACCCAAGCGACGTGCAGGTATGCGCGTGGGCCACCGCCAGTGTCGCCACACCGTTTTCAAGGGCCGCCGCAACCGCCTCTTCCAACGCCGCCGCAAAGGCGGGCTGGGCAAATCCGAACCTGGCGTCAGCCAGAACTGCCGCCGGCCGCGGGCGTGATACAACCGGATCAACCGTGCCGTTGACCCGACCTGATTGCAGCTGGGTGCAATAACTTTCCAAATAATAGAGACCGCAAATGACGTTGCCCAATGCCTCGGCCCGGGCGACCGCTTTGGCCACTGCTGCGGCCTGCACCTCGCCTGCGCCATGTGCCACAAGGGCCGCGCGGCTTTGCGCTTCGATTTCGGTGACTGAGACTTTCATTGTGGCTCCAATACGCCGCTGTTCAGGCGCACCTGGCGATCCATTCGCGCCGCCAGTTCAAGGTTATGGGTCGC
>CBDTVH010000272.1:0-4121 GCA_965363665.1 uncultured Yoonia sp.
ATAGATGTTGAACGCTGTAAATCCCACTTATGTTTAATCGACAGCGCGTACATTGTACAATCAACGGCGTTGAATTTCATCAGAATCTTTGTGCATTCAACGCAACAAACATCAACGACAATACGCACACCGTTGATTTCTTTCGGCAGCAGCCGCAGCGGCACGCCCGATGCCGTGGGAACACACAGGTTCGTCACCACAATCGCGTCATAGCGATCAGGATCAGCCATATCGTGCACGCTCTCGCGAATGTCTTCGAACAGCTTGCCCGTCACCAACGTCTCGGAATTGAACGGTACGTAGCCAACCGACCGGCGCGCGCCGTAGAAATGCGACACAAAAGTCAGGCCATACACACAACACGCAGACCCGGACAAAACCGTGGCCACACGTTTCATCCGAAGGCCCACACGCAAGGACCCGAACGCAGGGCACATGCTCTGCGGTTGATCATGGGGTCCTTGCGGATAATCCTTCGCATATTGATCAAGGATGTCGGATTTGCCCGCGGCGCGGGCGGCAGCCTCCAAGGTCTCAGTCCCGGCGGTACAGCCACCAGAAAGTGCCACGCCGTCCCGGACCTGATCCGGGACCTCTGCGTCGGCACGCGCCACACCCTCGATGATCTGGACCTCGCCCGCGTCATCATAGCCAACTTCATAGCCTTGGGTGTCGCTATCATGCGTCATCATAGATGACCTCTAGGCTCTCTTTCGGAGCCGCATTCTTACCGCGCATGTCGACGTCGGTTGCAGGAACCAACTGATAGTCTCCACCCGTATCTTTGGCGTCAAACAGACCCAGCAGACCATCCTGATCAAGCGGGTTCGGGCGCACTGGTGGGGCAATGCCAACCGCGTCAGCCAGCCCCTCAAACATCGGGCCCCATTCGCTTTGGTGTGTGCCAACAATCTGATAATTCGCGCTTTTCTTCCTCAGATCATCATTTTGCGGAATAGCGGCAAGGACAGGTATGCTGACAGCTTCGGCAAAAGCCTGCGCTTCTCCGGTCCCGTCGTCCTTGTTGATGACAAGTCCGGCAACACCAACATTGCCACCCAGTTTGCGGAAATACTCGACTGCCGAACAGACGTTGTTGGCCACATACAGCGACTGAAGATCATTGGACGCAACCAGGATGACTTTCTGCGCCATGTCGCGCGCGATGGGCAGGCCGAAGCCGCCGCAAACCACGTCGCCCAAAAAATCCAGCAGAACATAGTCAAAGTCCCAATCGTGGAAGCCCAGCTTTTCAAGCAATTCAAACCCGTGGATAATCCCACGACCACCACAGCCACGGCCCACTTCTGGCCCGCCAAGTTCCATCGCAAAGACCCCGCCACGCTTGAAGCAAACGTCGCCGATTGCGACCTCTTCACCGGACAGCTTCTTCTTTGCGGATGTCTCGATAATCGTTGGGCAGGCTTTCCCGCCAAAGAGCAGGCTGGTTGTGTCAGACTTGGGATCGCAGCCAATCAGCAGCACGCGCTTTCCCATCTCGGCCATCATGTGGCTGAGGTTGGCCAGAGTGAATGATTTGCCAATTCCGCCCTTGCCGTAGATTGCAATGATCTGGGTCTTCGAGGTCGGCTCGCCTTGCGGCACTTCAAGGCTCGGCTCTTCGTTGGCCTCATCTCGCAGACGCTGATCGAAATCCTTCAGGTTTGGAATTTCATCTTTCATGCAGTTCCCCAATTCAAAATCATCTTTAGACACGCAGGATCGGTAAACGCGGTCTGATATGCGCCGCTGGCGAGTTCGGCTGGTTGTTGGTGTGTGATCAGATCGGCCAGTTCGAGAACACCGGCCTCGACCAGAGCTTTCGTCGCGGTCATGTCATCGGGCGCCCATTCGGCACTGATGCGGAACCGGGCCTCTTTCATAAATGCTGGCGGAAAGGCGAATTGCAGGGGCGCGGTGTAGAAACCAGCCAAAACAATCTCACCACCCTTGGCGATACGGCCAATCCAATCGTTCAGCAGATCGCCACGACCAGAGGCGTCATAGACTGATTTATAGTCGCGACGCGCATCCAGTTCAGGCGTTGTAACTTCATACCCGTCAGCGCCATCCATCCGGAGCGGATCAACCTCCCAAACGGTTGGGGCAGGTGCGCCAGAAGCAACCGTCAAACGCGCCAAAAGGCGACCCAAGACACCGTGGCCAATTATCAGATCAGGAACAGCCTTGTTTGGCCCAGCCATCGCGTGGCGGGCAGTCGCGGCCAACGCAAGCAGGGCACCGGCAGCGCCAAGACCACGATCAATGCGCGTCACGCGAGAGGCTTTGGTGACCAGCGTTTGCGCTGCGGCACCGAATAAACCAAAGGCACCTTCATAGCAGCTGGCACCGGGAACAAAGACGTGTTCACCAACGCGGTACCCGCTGTCAGCACCCGCTTCGACAACCTCGCCTGCGGCCTCATATCCCGGGATCAATGGATAACCCATGCCGGGGAATGGCGGCATTTCCCCCGTCCAGAACAGCTTTTCAGTGCCCGTTGAAATGCCGGAGTGTTGGATGGCAACGACAATATCGTCAGCCGCGGGGGGAACGATTCCCACCTTATCAAGCGCCAATTTACCTGGTGCTGATAGGATAACGGCCTTTGTTTCCAACGTTTTCTCCCTCCGACAAGCAGGTTTTTTGAGCCCCACCTGCATAGTCTGTCTTGTTGTAGTTTAGCCTGACATGACGTAGTGTCAATTTATTTAGACACCCAATGTGTCAACTTTTCCTTACACCCGTAACAACAGAAGTAATGAATGGTCTTTTTGCCTTTGGCGTTTGAATTTCTGCAAAGCCCGCCTGCCTCAGAAGCTGCGCAATCTGCGACTGTGACCGCGCGCGCCCGGTGCGCATCGCCATGCAATACAGGGCAAAATACGCATCCCCGGCTCGCTCTGGCGTATCTCCTCCGGTCATGGGCTCTGAAATCAGAATCCGGCCACCGGCGGGCAACGCGTTATAGGCCGCTTTGAGCAAAGCAATCACCGTTTCATCCGCATGATCGTAAAGGACCCGCACCAGACTGATCAGATCGGCGCCTTGGGGCAGCGGGTCATCCCGAAACGACCCCGACACGATCGTCACCCTGTCGGTCATACCGGCCGGATCGAACCGCTGCCTTGCGGCGGGCACGACCGCAGGCAGGTCAAACAACGTCAGCTTCAGATCAGGATAGGCCGCACCGACAGCCCGCAGAAATGCGCCGGTGCCGCCGCCAATATCCAGGATATGCCGATGTTGCGAAAGCGTGACCGTCGCCAAGGTATCATCCGCCACCAGCACCTGACTGTCTGTCATCAACTGCGAATACGTGGCCGTGGTGTGCGGGTCGGTCGCGCCACCGGCACCGAATACATATGGCCAGAATGCGGCCAGCTCAGTTTCAACCTCGCCCCGAAAGAACGCAACGGGATCGGCCAGATCACGATAAAGCACATCGTGATGTTCAATCATCCCGGCAAGGCCGGGCACACCGGCAAGTGCCGCACCTCTGGTGGTCAGCGCATAATGGCCGGACTTGCGCCGTTTGATCAAATTCAACGCTGTGGCCGCTGCCAAAAGCACCTTCATGCGCTCTACCGGCAGACCCAGCTCAAGCGCCAGCGCCGGGGCCGTCATTTCACGATCCAACAGGATTTGCGGCATCTTCAGGCGTACGAAGCCAAGCAGTATCTGACTGTGGCAAAACCCCGCGACCAAATCGAACATGGCCTCGCCCTCGGACTTGACGAACCGTCTGGTCAAAGGAAAGCGTGCCGCCCAACTTTGGAAACCGCGTGATGCAATGAGACGCGTGAGCCGCCCAGATGGTTTTGACGCGTGATGCGACTGGACCGGGGCCGGCGAAGGATGCGCGATATCCGTCATTATTCGCCGGGAACGGTGGGCCTGCTACGGGCGCTGGCCGGCACCATCTTATCTGCATAGGCCCGCACCATTTGCGCAAGTGCGGCTTCACCGGGGCATGCGGGGATCGACGAAATCGCACCGCCCAGAATGTCGTCAAACCGTTGGATCGCACCCTGAACGCCATAGACGGCGACGGCATTTGGACGACCGTGCAGATCATCCTGGCCCGCAGGCTTGCCAAATGTTACCTCATCGCACAGCGC
>CBDTVH010000273.1:0-4099 GCA_965363665.1 uncultured Yoonia sp.
ATTGACCCGCTTCTTCGCTGTCTGATCGCGAGGCGGTCTCAGTTGACACCGGCGGCCGTTCCACGATGGCGCGGAAAAGTTCAAGTTCCCTGCCGCTCACAACAGCAGCTTTGAGCTGCGGCCAGACGCCGCGAAAGCGCAGCACCGGGTGAGCACAACAATCGCTTGTCAAAACCGTCATGCACGCAGCGCAGCAAATGATGCGCAAATCGAATACAGTCTTTCAGAAAATGGTCGGGGCGGAGAGATTCGAACTCCCGACCCTCTGTTCCCAAAACAGATGCGCTACCAGGCTGCGCTACGCCCCGGACCATGCGGTGTCTTTAGCCCCACGAAACTGATTTGAAAAGCCCTAACTGTCAGTCTTTTCATCGCAAGGCAAAATTGCCTCCGGCCCAAAGCTGGGATGCTGCATGACGCCGCCTTCCTCAAGCCCAAGGCGCGCAGACAGCCCGCCATTCACTTCAAGAACCATCTGCACCCCCTCGCCACCTGGGATCGGCGTCAGGTCCCCGGGAACGGCGTTTTCATGGATCCGAAGGATTTCTCCGTCAGGACCAGCAAAAATCATGTCGAGGGGAATCAACGTGTTCTTCATCCAGAAGCTCACGCTTTGCGGGTACTCATAGACAAAAAGCATGCCCGAAAACATCGGCATCTCTTCGACAAACATCAGACCTTGCGCGCGTTCTTGCGGATCATCGGCCACATCTACGGTAAATGTCGCCTTCCCGAAGTCGCCGGAAATTGTCAGCTTGTCGTCGGCACAGACCGCCCAAAGCGGCTGCGCCAAAAACACCATGCTGCACGCAAGAGCGGCCGACTTCACTTGGCTGCGGCCTCCCAGCCGATGACTTCGATGGCCATGCGCCCCCGTTCACCGTCGACCATGCGAATCCCGATCGCTTCGCCCGACTGCAAATCAGACAGCCCTGACCGGCGCAGCACCTCGACATGCACAAAGACGTCTTCATTGTTGCCAAACACATTCGCAAAGCCGAAACCCTTGGCCTTGTCGAACCATTTGACGCGCGCAGGCTCGATCGGTTTGCTGGCGATATCTTCGGGGGAAAACTCCTCCATATCACGCAAAGGCAGACTGTCCTCAGTCTCGGGAGGCGTGATGGAAAGCACCTCTGTCGCCTGCAGACCGCGTTGCGTATCCTGCACCATGATTGCAATGGCAGAGCCGTCCACGACAGACCCCTGACCGAAATTTCGCAATACATTGGCGTGCAGCAGAATATCGGGCCCGCCCTCTTCTGCGATGACGAATCCAAATCCCTTGGTGGGATCAAACCACTTTACTTGTCCCTGCACCTGACGTTGTGTACCGGCGTCCTGCGTTTCCATCTTTTCTTCCCTTTGAATAGCGACGTCTTCCAAGCCGCTATCCATTATTGTCTCATCGCCAAATCTTGACTGCAGTACCATCGCTCTCTCACACTTGCCCGTTAATGGACCACTAAGGTGAGAGACGGGTGATCTCCCAATCTTGACCAACTTCACTGCGCGACCACCGAAACCGGTCGTGCAAACGAAATGCGCCATCAGACCAAAACTCAATTTCCAGAGGCACAATCCGGAAACCGCCCCAAAAAGGCGGCCGTTCCGGGTCCGGACCTTTTTGTACTGTCACTTTTGCAACATCAGCCATCAATGACGCACGTGACGTCAACGGCTGTGACTGTTGTGATGCCCACGCCCCGATCCTGCTTTTGAGCGAGCGGGACTTGTAATAGGCGTCGGCAATTGGCCCATCTTCTTTCGAGGCCAGACCCCGCACCCGTATCTGCCTGGCGAGTGATTTCCAATGCAAAACGAACGCGGCTTTGCCAGATTGGGCAATTTCTTGCCCCTTCCGGCTGTCATAATTCGTATAGAATACGAAAGCATCCAATTCGATATCTTTCAAAAGGACCATGCGCACATTCGGCATGCCGTTTTGATCGACCGAGGACAGCGCAATCGCATTCGGATCATTCGGTTCTGTTTCGCTCGCGGCATCCAGCCATTGCTGCGCGATAACGAACGGGTCAGGTCCCGCAAAAATGCCGCCACGGTCAGACATGTCTGATCCTTAAACAAAACCCCCACGACTAGGCTAAGAGCAAACCTACACAGTGGCAAGCTTTTTGCGCCATTGTTCAGATACTTGCTGCAATGCCGGCAATCGCCTAAACGGTGTGCAGGCCATCGGGCAAACAACAAAGGAAAACACGCGATGACATCTGATCTGATGAAAGGCAAACGCGGCCTGATCATGGGGCTTGCCAACGATAAGTCGATTGCTTGGGGGATTGCCAAAGCCTGTGCCGACGCGGGTGCCGAACTGGCCTTTTCCTATCAGGGTGAGGCCCTGAAAAAGCGCGTCGGGCCGCTGGCCGCTTCGGTTGGTTCCGATATCGTCCTGCCTTGTGATGTGGGCGACGAATCCTCGATAGATGATCTCTTCGCAGCACTGGAGGACCGCTGGGGCCAGCTTGACTTCATCGTACATGCCATTGGTTTCTCTGATAAAAATGAATTGCGCGGTCGGTATGTCGACACCACGCGCGGCAATTTCCTCACGTCGATGGATATCTCGGTCTATTCCTTTACGGCCGTTGTGCAGCGCGCGGAAAAGATGATGACGGACGGCGGCTCTTGCCTGACCCTGACGTATTATGGCGCTGAAAAAGTCATGCCGCATTACAACGTCATGGGTGTCGCGAAAGCCGCGCTTGAGGCATCGGTGCGCTACCTGGCCGAGGACCTTGGCAAAGACAACATCCGCGTCAATGCCATCAGTGCCGGCACCATCAAGACACTTGCCGCATCCGGCATCGGTGACTTCCGTCTGATCATGAAATGGAACGAATACAATTCACCCTTGCGCCGCACGGTGACACAAGAAGAAGTCGGAAAATCCGCGCTTTATCTTCTGTCAGACCTCGGCAGTGCGGTCACGGGTGAGGTTCTGCATGTCGATGCGGGTTATCATGTGGTCGGCATGAAAGCTGTCGACGCCCCGGACATCACCAAAGAATAGGACCCACAAGATGACAGACCGCCTGCCGCACGAAAAAGGGTTCCATATCAGCTGGGATCAAATCCACCGCGACAGCCGCGCTTTGGCGTGGCGGCTGGACGGCCACGGGCCTGACGACGGCGCATGGAAAGCCGTCGTTGCCATCACGCGCGGTGGCATGGCCCCTGCCATGATCGCCGCACGCGAACTGGATATCCGCACGGTCGATACCATCAGCGTCAAAAGCTATGATCACCAGGATCAATCGCAAGCCAAGGTGCTCAAGGCGCCGGACCCCAAGCTGATGGGCGACGGCACCGGCATCCTGATCATCGACGATCTGGTCGACAGCGGCAAAACCCTGGAATTGGTCAGACAGCTTTATCCCAAGGCGCATTTCGCGACAGTCTACGCAAAACCAATGGGTCGCCCGCAGGTCGATACCTTCATCACCGAAGTCAGCCAGGACACCTGGATCTTCTTTCCCTGGGATATGGCACTGCAATATGTCGAACCCTACCGCGGCAAGGACTGACCTCGCACGTGACAGCTTCCTGCTTCATCTTGGCCGGAAAACTCCCGCCGGAGGCACCCATGATATCGTGCGGCGCAGCCGCTCCTTTTGGATGACGCCATGACCCAGACACGCACACAAGCCACCTTCGCGCCACCCGTGATGGAGGCACGACGCTGGCTGGCAGGTGTCACGCACCCATCCGACAGACCCTTGTTGAACGTCAGTCAGGCAGCACCCGTCGATCCACCCCCTGCCCCTTTGCGCGAAGCCATGGCGCGGATCGTGATGCATGACCCTGAGGCACATCTTTACGGCCCCGTTCTGGGCCTGCCGGAATTGCGCGCTGAAGTCGCAGCGCAATGGAGCAGAGGCTACAGCGGCACCGTCACGGCCGATCAGGTCGCGATTACATCCGGCTGCAATCAGGCATTTGCAGCGGCGATCGCCACACTTTGCACCGAAGGCGATGAGGTCATCATTCCGGTGCCGTATTATTTCAACCACCGCATGTGGCTGGATATGTCAGGCGTCAAGACTGTCCCATTAACCGTGGGCGCTGGCATGGTGCCACA
>CBDTVH010000274.1:0-4096 GCA_965363665.1 uncultured Yoonia sp.
GCGCCGGCAATCGATCTGCACGGCACGTACCGTATCGGCGGGCACCGGGTGTTCGGGGCTGTCGATGTAACCTTGCCTGCTGGTCAATGGACCTGTGTGCTGGGGCGGTCGGGCGTGGGGAAGTCAACGCTGTTGCGTTTAATTGCGGGGCTGCGCTGTGCGGGGCATTTTGACGGCCGGATTACCGCATCAGACGGGGCTGCGCTGGGTGGCCGCGTCAGTGTGATGGCGCAATCCGATCTGTTGCTGCCATGGCTTAGCGTTGTGGAGAATACCGTACTGGGTGCGCGCTTGCGCGGTCAGCAACCAGACCTGCAAAAGGCGGAACACCTGCTGCACCGCGTCGGCCTGTCGCGACAGGCGCATAACAAACCAGGCACGCTGTCCGGGGGAATGCGGCAACGCACGGCCCTCGCGCGCTCTTTGATGGAAGACCGACCCATCGCCTTGCTGGATGAACCATTTTCCGCGCTGGACGCCGGCACGCGTGCCGATATGCAGGATCTCGCGGCTGAGCTTTTGTCACAGAAAACGGTTATTCTGGTCACCCATGATCCGGCAGAGGCGGTGCGCCTTGGTCACCGGATTATCGTTGTGACACGTGATGCCGCACAAAACTGGCCCACCCCGCACATCGCCCCGATCCGCGATCAATACGCTGCCGAAACCGTCGCGTGTCAGGCAGAACTTCTTGCATATCTAAGGCAGGCACAATGATCCGCCTGAACTATGCACTGTGGGCCGCCGCTTTTGCGCTGTTGGTGTGGCAAGGGATCGTCTGGATCACCGGGGTGCCGTCGTTCATATTGCCTTCGCCGATGCGGGTGGCAGAGGCGGCAATCGCCAACCGCGCGCTGATTGCACAAAACGCCCTTGTGACAGCGATTGAAGTCATATTTGGCCTGATCATCGGCACCGTTCTGGGGGCGATCACGGCAATTCAATTGGCCAGCTCTGCACGATTGCACCGTTTGGTCATGCCGCTGCTGATTTTCACCCAGGCGGTGCCGGTTTTCGCGCTTGCCCCGATCCTGACGCTTTGGTTTGGCTATGGCATCGCATCCAAGGTCGCGATGGCGGTTCTGATCATCTACTTTCCGGTGACGTCAGCGTTTTACGACGGGCTGACACGGGTTCCTGCCGATATATTGGACATGGCCAAAACCATGGGCGGCACCAGACGGCAGATCATGCGGCGGATCAAGATCCCGCACGCCTTGCCATCGTTGGGGACCGGGTTGAAGCTGGCGGCGGTCTATGCACCCATTGGTGCGGTGATCGGGGAATGGGTCGGCGCGTCAAAGGGGCTGGGTTACCTGATGCTGCTGGCAAACGGGCGGGCCAAAACCGATCTGATGTTTGCCAGCCTGTTCACGCTTGCGATCATGACGGTGATTTTGCATCTGGCCGTATCGAAAGCGTCGGATCATCTTGGTAAGTCCTGAGCCCAGACCCCGGAAACCGGGCGCGCGCCGACACTGGCCGGATCCCATCTGGCCTAGCACCGATTGGCGGGGTTGCGCAGGCCGGGTTGGATCGCAAAGACTCAGAGTTCGGAACCGGGGGTAACCTGAGACGAGATACTGTGGCAGGGCCAAGATCAAGCAGAACGCAATCCAAGGATTTCTCTCGCTTGCACAGGGGTCGCGACAGGCCGGTCGTAGCGTGCGCAAATCTCTGCCGTGCGTGTCACCAAAGCGGCGTTTGATGGGGCAAGCGTGTCCTTGTCCCAACGCACGTTGTCTTCTAGCCCGGTGCGGGTATGGCCACCCGCTGCAATGGCCCATTCATTGACCTCAAGCTGGCCAGCCCCAACGCCTGCCGCGCACCATTGGGCGTTCGGCGCCAAACGGTTCACCGTTTTGACGTAGTAGTCGAACACATCACGGTCGACCGGCATGGCGTTTTTCACACCCATCACGAACTGGATATAAAGCGCGCCGGGGATGCGCCCGTCGCGGTTCATGGCGACGGCCTGGTGGATATGGGATAGGTCAAAGGCTTCGATCTCTGGCTTGATGTCATATCTGCGCATCTCTGACGCGAGCCAATTCACCAGATCCGGTGGATTTTCGTAGACGCGGGTCGGGAAATTGTTCGACCCGACGGACAGTGACGCCATGTCAGGCCGCAAGGGCAACATACCACCGCGTTCGGTGCCAGCACCCGAACGACCACCGGTGGACATTTGAATGATCATGCCCGGGCAGTGCTTTTCGACCCCTTCCTTGAGGGCCGCGAATTTTTCGGGATCCGAGGATGGCGTTTCATCATTATTGCGCACATGGGCGTGGCAAATCGCGGCGCCCGCTTCAAACGCGGCTTGGGTGGATTCAATCTGTTCAGCGATGGTAATCGGAACCGCCGGGTTATCTTGCTTGCGCGGAACCGAACCGGTGATGGCGACGCAGATAATACAGGGGTTCGTCATGGTCCGGCCTCAGTGTTGCAGAGCTGTTTCAATCGCACCCGCCAGCTTTTGGACCAGTTCATCAATCTGATCATCGCTGATAATGAATGGTGGTGCCAAAAGGACGTGGTCCCCGGTCTGACCATCAATTGTGCCGCTCATCGGATAGCAGATCATGCCCGTATCAAACGCGGCTTTCTTGATCTTGGCGGCAATTTTGCGTGATGGATCGAACGGAGCTTTGCTGTCACGATCCGCGACCAGCTCGATGCCCTGAAACAGCCCGCGCCCACGGATGTCACCTACATTCGGATGCTGCCCGAATTGGGCATGCAGCGCTGCCATAAGTTTGTCACCTTGTGTTTTCACGCGCGGTATCAGTTTGCGATCCAGCATGGCATTCACGACCGCGACGCCGGCAGCCGCCGCCGCAGGGTGCCCCAGATAGGTATGTCCGTGTTGGAAAAAGCCCGAACCGTTTTCAATCGTCGTATAGATTTCGCGGCTACAAAGCATGGCCCCGATGGGTTGATAGCCAGCACCCAGGCCCTTGGCGATGCACAAGATATCGGGCGCCACGCCATCCTGTTCGCAGGCAAACAAAGTGCCGGTACGCCCCATGCCGCACATGACCTCATCCAGGATCAGCAGGATACCGTACTGATCGCAGATTTCGCGAATGCGTTTGAAGTATCCGGGGGCAGGGGTCAAGGCACCGACAGTGGCCCCGACGACAGGTTCGGCGGCAAAGGCCATGACGTTTTCCGGGCCAACGCGCAGCAGTTCCTCTTCGAGCAGGTTTGCAGCGCGCAACCCATATTCCTGAGGCGTTTCGCCATCCCGCTTCAGGCGGTATTCATAGCAGGGGTCAATATGGCTCATATCAATCAGAAGCGGGCCAAACTGCGCGCGACGCCATGCGTTCCCGCCAGCCGATAATGCGCCCATCGTGTTGCCGTGATAGCTTTGCTTGCGGGCGATCAGGCGGCCCCGCTTCGACTGCCCTTTTTCCACGAAGTATTGGCGCGCGAGCTTGAGCGCGGCTTCCATCGCCTCGGAGCCGCCTGACACCAGATAGACCCTGTCCAGTTCGCCGGGCGCGTGGTCAATCAGTAGGTCGGCCAGTGTTTCGGCAGGCTCTGACGTCAGAAAACCCGTATGCGCGTAGGCCAATTTGTCCAACTGGGCTTTGACGGCATCAATGATCGTTTGATCCCCGTGACCCAGACAGGACACGGCGGCCCCGCCAGATGCATCCAGGTACTGTTTGCCGGTGTCATCGTAAAGATAACATCCCTCGCCGCGCACAGCGACGGGGGGCAACTGTTTGGTGTGGCGGGGAAATATATGTGACATCAGATGAGCCTTATGCAGCGCCGGGGATTTGCACGCGGCGGCCGCCTTCGTGAAAATTCTTCATGTCCAGGCTCCAGGTGGTGCCGGGCCAACGCACTTCCATCTGTTGCAGGCGGGGGCGGTAAACGGCAGTGTACAACGTGCCGAAACCTGCATCGAACGCGGTGGAATATAGGGGCGGGCGCAGGAATGCGCCGATGAATTTCTCTTCAGGATCGCGGTGCAGGGTCAGCCTTTGCAGCAGGAACCTTTCGCGTTCGACCGTGGCCGTGAACCGGGCATGGCTTAACCATTCGACGTTTTCCTGATGGTTCGTCGCCACCGCAGCAT
>CBDTVH010000275.1:0-4073 GCA_965363665.1 uncultured Yoonia sp.
CGATGACCCGCTTGTAGGGCAGACGCGCGACATGTTGCAGACAGGGTTCCACCAATGGGAAAGTCACACCGGAATAGCCAACCTCGCACCAGCCAAAGCCCATGCCCTCTTGCAACATCCGCGCGATCTTGGCGACGTTGCCATTGGCATCCGGGTCCGAAGCGCCACGCCCGATGACCACAAGGCAGGTTTCCGTCAACGGCATGTCGCCATGTGCCACGTTCGCCTGATCAACAGCATCCTGAATGCGGCCTGCGGCGGCAGCGATCATCTTGGGGTCGACGCCCAGTTCCCGGCCATACTGCACTTTGATCCCATGCTTTGCGGCATAGGTATTCAGGACCGTGGGGATGTCATTTTTGGCGTGCATCGCGGCAAACAACATGCCGGGGACAGCCAAAATCCGTTCGCACCCCGCCGCGCGCAATTTGTCGAGCCCATCACGGATGACGGGATTTGCAAACTCCAGATAGCCGTAGTCGGTCAGCCAGTCATCAGGCAGATAGGTAGGCAGCTTGTCCGCCAGTGTCGCGAATTCATCCACTGCGGATTGGCTGCGCGATCCATGCCCGCAGATCATGACACCGGTTTTCATGCGGGTTCCTCTTCCAGCTCTTCTTCGGCCTCGGCGGCGGCGTCTTTTTCTTTCTTGCCCTTCAATGCACCCCAAATGGCGGCAAGACCGGCCAGACCAATGGCAATGCCCGCAACCCAGTGGTCGTGGCCCGCTGCATCAGCCAGATGGCCAGGATGCGCCAAAGCCGACGATCCGGTAAAAACCAAGAAAAGTATCAAATATCCCCGCATCGGCGTTCTCCGTTTCCGTCCATTGCCAGAGAACCCGGTCCCCGGGTCTTGACGACGAGACGCGCAGTCCCCGTTTTGGGTCAACCGTGCCGTCTCCAACCTCTCTGGCCGTTGAATTGGCTTCGTCATGCGGTGGTATAGTCGGCAGGCGATGACAGGGCAAACGCTTAAACGACGCATAGCTGCCAGTGGGCGGCAATCGCTGGCCACAATGGCTATGTGCAATGACGCACGAAAGATGCGCCCTTACGCCTGTTTGTTCGCAGAGGCATTGGCACTACGTCATGGTCCAAGCAACGGAAGGACAATGATATGGGCCAGTTGGTCGACGGCGTTTGGCATGATGATTGGTATGACACCAAAAAGACGGGTGGGGCGTTCGTGCGCAAGGACGCGCAATTCCGCAATTGGATCACGGCGGACGGGTCGGCCGGGCCATCGGGCGAAGGTGGTTTCAAGGCCGAAAGCGGGCGCTACCATCTGTATGTATCCTATGTCTGCCCATGGGCGCACCGCACGCTGGTCTTTCGGCAGCTCAAGGATCTGACTGACCATATCGACATATCTGCCGTGCATCCTGATATGTTGTCCGATGGCTGGACCTTTGAAACAGACGCGCATGGGGCAACGGGTGACAGGCTCTTTGGGCTGCCCTTTGCACGCGATATCTATACCAAGGCACTGCCCGACATGAACGGCCGCGTGACCGTGCCGATCCTGTGGGACAAGGAACGCGGCACGATCGTATCAAACGAAAGCTCTGAGATCATTCGCATGTTCAATGCCGCCTTTGACGGGATCACGGGCAACACGGCTGATTACTGGCCCGAAGAGTTGCGCGATGACATCGCCCCTGTGAATGACCGGATTTACGACACACTGAACAATGGCGTCTACAAATCAGGTTTCGCAACAACGCAGGAGGCGTATGACAATGCCGTCGGCCCCCTGTTTGATACCTTGGCCTGGCTGGAACAACGGCTTGACGCAAATCGCTACCTGATGGGTGATCGCCTGACCGAGGCGGACTGGCGGCTGTTCACGACCCTGGTGCGCTTTGACCCGGTCTATCACCTGCACTTCAAGTGCAACCGCAAACGGATCGCCGACTATCCCAACCTGTCAGGCTATATGCGCGAGCTTTACCAGATGCCCGGGATCGCGGACACGGTCAACATGCATCATATCGTGCGGCACTATCACTATAGCCATGACAGCATCAATCCGCACCGGATCATACCGATCAACCCGGAACTGGACTATGATGCGCCACATGGGCGGGATAGCTAGTTCCGTAATGATGAACGATCGCGGCAAGGTCCTTTGGCGGCGTTGCGGTCTTTATCAGGGCGCGCGCGTTGGTGGAGTGATTGAAGATGGATCCGTCTGAAAAGAACGTCGTGTCGGTTACGAACACGACATTGGCATCTGGTTGCCGGAACTGGACAAGATCAGCGATTGCCAAGGCGTTACCGTCCGCAAGCATCAGATCCAGAACGATCACGTCGAACTGGTCGGTCTGGAGGATCTGCAAGGCGTCATGTTCGGTCTGAACGCGGGCCACCTCTACATCCAGCCGTTCCAGATGACGCTGCCATATTAGCCCCAGATCCGCGTTTCTTTGAACTATCAATGCGCGCATAGTTTCTCTATCCCCCAGTGCCTTTGGCACCTTCAAAAAATTCTCTTTGAACCCAGTAGAAAAACTCCTGCGGCCAATTCGTTAACGAAGTGTTAACTAAACCTTTCACTTGCCCCAAAGGACAGGTTACCGCCGACGGGCTTGTGCTGACGGCGAGAATCCGCTTGAAAAGCGACAGCAAAAACGAGGCAGACCTGCATGACAACCTGGATTACGATTTGTGACACCTGCAAGCAGGAAGGCTGGGACGCCGGCGAGATGACCCAAACCGACGGCGAAGCGCTGGCCGATCTGGTCGAGGCGGCGGCGACGGGTCTCAAAGGGGTCAAAACGCGCCGGGTCTCCTGTCTGATGGGTTGCAAGAAGGCCTGCAATGTGGCGATCCAGGGGGCGGGTAAGCTAAACTACACCTTGGGTGAATTCGAACCCACGACAGAAGCCGCCAGCGGGATCGTGGCCTATGCGATGGCCCATGCCGGGTCGGAAACCGGGCAGGTGCCTTACCGGGAATGGCCGCAAGCGGTGAAGGGGCATTTCGTGACACGCCATCCACCATTGCCACAAGACGAATGAGCGAAAAGCGTGACCACGGCGGGGGCCTTGATGCCGCGATTGCGCAATATGGCGGGACACGCGCAGATTGGCTGGACCTTTCGACAGGGATCAACCCGGTGCCATACCCGATCCCCAGGTTTCCACCGGATGCCTGGACCGCCCTGCCCGACGAAGCCGCTTTCTCACGGCTGTATGCATTGGCCCGCAGCTTCTGGAACGTCCCCGATCATGCGGCAATCGTCGGGGCAACCGGCGCATCTGCAATCATCGCGGCGCTCCCCCGCGTCATACCGCAAGGTGAGGTTTGCATTCCGGGACCGACCTACAATGAACACGGGGCAGCGTTCAAAGCTGCCGGATGGCGCTTGGGTCAAGACCCAAGCCACGCGCTGGTCGCAGTGCACCCGAACAATCCGGACGGCCATATCTGGAAGGTCAGCGACCTTGACGCCGCCTATACGGTAATCGACGAAAGCTTCTGCGATGTGATGCCGGATCAGTCGCTGATCCATCTGGCCGCACGTCCCGGCACCGTCGTGCTGAAAAGCTTTGGCAAATTCTGGGGGCTGGCGGGACTGCGCCTTGGCTTTGCCATCGGCGATCCGACGGTCATTGCAAAGCTGTCCGACCTGCTGGGACCTTGGCAAATCTCGGGGCCGGCACTGTCGATCGGGGCCGAGGCACTGGCAGATCCTGCCTGGGCCGATCAGACCCGCGCGCGGCTGACAGCGGATGCCGAACGCCTCGACAGGCTTGTGACCCCCGGCAACGCAGAAGTCATCGGTGGCACAACGCTGTTTCGGCTTTACAAAGTGAGAGACGCGCAAGCGGCCCAGGACATCCTTGCCCGGCACAAGATCTGGTCGCGCGTCTTTCCCTATGCCCCGGATTGGCTGCGGTTGGGGCTGCCCGCGCCAGACCGCTGGGCGCAACTGGAAGCCGCACTTTGACGCTGATCCTGGGCATGTTGATCGACGCGCTTCTGGGTGAGCCGAAATGGCTCTGGTCGCGCATCCCGCATCCGGCCGTGCTGATGCTGCGCATCGCCTCCTCGGTCAGCTTCGGGTCC
>CBDTVH010000276.1:0-4069 GCA_965363665.1 uncultured Yoonia sp.
TTGCCCCGCACAACTTGCAGATAGATGTCTTCGGTCGTGGCCAGATCGCTGGCGGCGGTCAGTTGAAGGACTTCACCTTCGGCAATTGTTGCTGCCGCGTTGGCCAGAATATCAAGAACACGCAGTGAACCGGTTTCGACCATCAATTGAAACGAACGGGCGAACAGGTAGTCCCCTACCAGCACGCTGGAGGTGTTGTCCCACAACAAGTTGGCCGTGGGCCGCCCCCGCCGCTGACTGCTTTCATCGACCACATCGTCATGTAGCAAGGTCGCCGTGTGAATAAATTCAACCGTTGCGGCCAGATGCACATGATAGGGCCCGTCATATCCGCACATCCGTGCCGCAGCCAAAGTCAGCATCGGGCGCAGGCGTTTGCCACCTGCTTCGACCAGATGGGCTGTGACTTCGGGGATGCGCGGAGCGTGTTCGGATGCCATCCGTTCACGGATCAGCCCGTTCACCGCCGTCAGATCGTCGGCCAGCGCCGCTGCCAGCTGTTCGTGTGGTTTGGTGGCGGCGTGATCAAGGCTCATGCAAGTTTCCGTCATGTGAATAGACATCCCCGAAAGGGCGTCTTAGGTCTTGGATTATGAAAGAGCTTCTGCGCACCAACGACCCCACCGTCCTTGCCTTTGCAACCGCCCTGTTGGACAGCGAGGGTATAGACTGGTTCGCGTTTGACGTAAATATGAGCGTACTCGAAGGAAGCATAGGCATTATGCCGCGCCGCCTGATGGTAATGGACCATGATTTATTCATGGCCGAGGCCGTGATGCGCGACGGCGAGATTGATCTGGGCCGTGACTGACGATCTGACGCAGGATGATTTTCTGGGCGGCAAGATCAAGGTCTGGCAGCCGCGCAAAGGGTATCGTGCCGGGGTCGATCCGGTGATTTTGGCGGCGTCAGTGCCTGCCAAACCGGGCCAAAGCGTGCTTGAACTGGGCTGCGGGGTTGGTGTGGCGTCGTTGTGTCTGGCGGCGCGTGTGCCGGACCTGCATGTAACCGGGGTTGAAATGCAGACGGATTATGCCGCCCTTGCCAGGCGCAACGGTGCCGAGAATGCGCTTTCTTTTGAAGTGATCGCGGCTGATTTGCGCGCCCTGCCCGCTGATCTGCGCCAGCGTCGTTTTGACCATGTGATCATGAACCCCCCTTATTTTGACCGTACCGCTGGCACGGCGTCTGACAATGCTGGCAAGGATATCGCCTTTGGTGGCGATACGCCGCTGCAAGAGTGGCTGGAGGTCGGAACACGGCGGGTAGGGCCGCGTGGGTATCTGACGCTTATCCAGCGGATCGCGCGGCTGCCCGAGGTGTTGGGAGCACTGGAAGGGCGGCTGGGGTCATTCATTATAAGGCCCATTGCCGGACGTGCGGCACGCGCGCCAGAGTTGTTTTTGTTGCAGGCACGGCAAGACGGCAAAACGCCATTTCGCATGGCCCCTACTCTGATCATGCATGAGGGCGATTCTCATGCCGGTGACCGCGAAAGCTATCGTCCGGATGTGGCGCGCGCTTTGCGAAGTGGCGCGAATTTACCCATCATGCCTTAACGATTTAGCAACACTCGCGCGCGACGATTGGTCCCGTACCGAATTGCTGCCCTGCAGCGTGACACGGTTCAGCAGATGTGGTGCAATCAAAGTACCCAAACCAGAGGAGGACGACCATGAGCTTGAGTTCGCATTTACAGGAACTGAAGAAGAAACACCAAAACCTCTCGGAGAATGTCGAAGCGATGCAGCGAAGCCCTGCCGCCGACGACATCGAAATTGCGAAACTTAAGAAGCAAAAGCTGATGCTCAAGGAAGAAATCACGCGGTTGAGCACGCATTAACAAAGCCCAAAACACTCTGGCAGCGGATTGCGCGCTGTCAGAGCAAGTCAGCAGCCCGGACCAAACGCCGCCCTTCGGCAAACCGTTTAGAGGTCTGGATTTCCTCAAGAACCCACGCTTCGAACGCCGCGATATGCGGGCGTTTTTCATTGCCTTGCGGACAGATAAATCGGAACTGCGCGTCCGAAATCAAACCAACTTCAAACGGGGCGACCAGGCGCCCCGCCTCTAATGCGCGGGTCGCAAGTGAGACACGGCCCAAAACCACGCCCGCCCCCGCAATTGCGGCGTCGATCGCATGGTCAGCTTGCGAGAACCTTGGTCCATGCGAGGTGTCGATGCTTATGCCAGCCGCTTTGCACCATGCCTCCCAGCCTGTCGGGACTTTGAAAAAGCTGATCGAATCATCGTGAATCAGCATGGCTTGTGCCAGTTTTTCGGGGCTGTCGATGTCCCGCGCCATTTCGGGCGTCATCATTGGGGTCATCCATTCATCAATCAGCGGGCGGGAATAGACGTTCTTGTCATGGCCAAGGCCAAAACGAATTGCGACATCGACCTCATCGCGGTCAAAGTCGATGATGCGGAGCGTGGCGAGGAAACGCAGCTCAATTTCCTTATGCGCCTGCGCGAAATCATACATGCGCGGGGCCAGCCATTTGGACGTAAACGCGGGGCCCGCGGTGACTGTCAGCACATGATTGTCAGTTAATCTTTTTGTACTCCGCCATGCGGCTGAGAGTGTCGTGAACGCGTCCGTTGCACCGGGCGCAAGGCAGCGTCCCGCCTCGGTCAACTCGACCGCGCGATTAAGGCGGCGGAAGACGGGCTGCCCCAAATCTGCCTCCAAAGCCTTTATTTGATAGGATAATGCGGCGGGGGTGACGTTCAATTCCTCTGCGGCGCGCTGAAATGACATATGCCGGGCAGCAGCTTCGAAGGCGCGCAGGGCGGTAAGTGGGGGTAATCTATCTGACATATTTCAGTTTAATACAGCTTAACTGAAGCGATAGAAAGTCTCGTTTGTCGAAAGCGGGCGATATCCCCATATTGGGGGCATCAAGACAAACAAAGACACTTTGGATCAAGGAATAAGATCATGTTCGAGACAACAACAAGCCCTCGCATTCGTGAAGGCATCCAGCGGGCGCACCACGAACGTGGCGCGGCACTGCGCAACGCCATTCGCTGGTTCACACGGCGCCGTTAAGAATTTCGCTACGGCGGCAACACAAGCAGCCGAACGAAAAAGGGCCACGCCTGATCAGCGTGGCCCTTGTTATTTTGTCGGTCGGTTTGGCTTACGCCATGTACTGACCACCGTTTGCGGACAGGGTCGAGCCGGTGATGAAGCCCGCATCATCGGATGCAAGGAAGGTCACAGCGCGCGCGATTTCAGAGGCTTCGCCAAGACGGCCCACTGGAATTTGCGGCAGGATCACTTCGTTCATGACCTTTTCAGGGATCGTGCTCATCATTTCGGTGTTGATGTATCCCGGGGCCACGATGTTCACCGTGATGCCAGCGCGCGCGCCTTCTTGCGCCAGCGACTTGGTAAAGCCGATATCGCCTGCTTTGGTCGCGGCATAGTTGGCTTGCGCGAACTGCCCTTTCTGGCCATTGATCGAGCTGATGGTCACGATGCGGCCGAACTTACGCTCGCGCATACCGCCCCAGACGTTGTGCGTCATGTTGAAGACGCCGTTCAGGTTGGTGTCGATGCATTCGTGCCACTGCTGCGGTGTCATCTTGTGGAACGGGGCATCGCGCGTGATGCCGGCATTGTTCACAAGAATCTCAACCGGGCCGAGGTCGGCTTCGATCTGGGCGATGCCGTCTTTGCAGGCGTCGTAATTGCCGACATCCCACTTGTACGTCTTGATGCCGGTTTCTGCGGTAAAGGCCGCGGCCTTTTCATCATTGCCTGCGTAAGTCGCGGCAACTTGGTAGCCTGCGTCTTTCAAAGCTGTCGAAATGGCCGCGCCAATACCGCGCGAGCCGCCTGTTACAAGTGCAACACGGGACATGAGTTTCTCCTCCGGGGAATTTCTTTACGTAATCTTATTATCGTTGCGCCACGATGGGCGCAACAATATTTCTAGCTCGCCTTATGGGCGTTCGATGCACATGGCAACGCCCATCCCACCGCCGATGCACAAGGTGGCAAGGCCTTTCTTGGCACCGCGCCGCTTCATTTCGAACAGCAGCGTGTTCAGGACGCGGCAG
>CBDTVH010000277.1:0-4067 GCA_965363665.1 uncultured Yoonia sp.
AGAGATTGATATGCTGCTCGACGTGACAAAACAGGTCGAAGGGCATACGATTTGCGCGCTGGGTGATGCGGCCGCATGGCCGATCCAAGGGCTGATCAAGAACTTCCGGGACGAGATCGAGGACCGGATCAAACACAAACGCATGGCAGGGATGGCAGCAGAATGATGATACGTGGATTGATGCTTGGTGCTACTTTGACACTAGCCGCTTGTGCGAGCGGCGGGACACGGTCGCTTGACGATCCAGCGGTGCAAAAGCTGTTCAATATGTCGACGCCGCAGTATTACGCCAGCCTCACGCTTGCCAACCAGATCGCCCGGAATTGCGCGCGCTATTCCTATGACGCCGCACTCGACTCGGCTTTGAACGAGGCCCGCAACGAGGTGGGTCGCGGCTCACTTTCCGCCAATAGCCAGCGTGCCGGGATCGAGCTGGAAACAGACGTCAGCCAGCGTAGCCTTGAAGTGAAGCACGGTGTTGAGTTGGGCGCAGACGATCTTTGTGCCGCAGGCGACGCCGAGGTGCTGGAAGGGTCCGCCATCAGCGCGTTGCTGATCCCGGCATAGGAAAATGGCCCGGTTTTCAAAACCTTCCAAAGGCCGCGCATCACTGTGCGGCCTTTGTCATGACTGAAGGTTTGCGCTGACGTAAGGCGGGTTTCAATCCACCGCCCCCAAAGGGAGAGAACATGCACCTTGCCGAGCTCAACATCGGTCGCCTGCTTGCCCCGACAGACGATCCGCGCGTCGCGGAATTTATGGACAACCTCGACCGGATCAACGGCATGGGCAAACGCATGCCCGGCTTTGTCTGGATGATGGAGGGATCGGGCGAACCCGGCACCGGCAATACCGAAGCCTGCCTTGACGGCGATCCACAGTTTGTCGCGAACCTGTCCGTCTGGGAAACACCCGCCCAATTGCAGACCTTCGTTTTCGACACATTGCACGCCCGTTTCATGGATCGTGGCAAGGAATGGTTTGAAAGCCTGGTGCAGATGCATTTCGTCATGTGGTGGGTGCCGGAAGGCACTGAACCCACGTTGGATGAGGCGATGGTGAAACTGCGCTATCGCGAAACCCACGGTGACAGCGAAGACGCATTCGGTTGGGATTGGCTGTGCGCGCAGGCGGCGCAATAGAGGTCATCGCACCATGGGCCAATAAACGCAGCGGAGTGGCGTCATCTTGCCTGAGGTTTCGGCATGATCCCACCCTTGTGACCGCGCTGATATTGAATAGCGCAGCCCAACGCGCAATCTCAGGATCAACAAAGCGGCGCAAAACGTAGCCGCACAGGAGATATGAGATGAAAAAGCTTGCCCTGATCGCAGCAGTGATGTGCGCCACCGTGTTTTCCGCGGGCCACCTTTCGGCGCAGACCGCTTTGAAAGACGTCGCCAAAGTGCGCGATGGCATCATTTTTGTCGGTATGGCCTATGAGATTTCGGAAAAATGTGACGACATCAGCGCGCGCTTCTTCCGCGGTCTGAACTATCTGCAATCCCTGCGCAGCCATGCCCGGGACTTGGGCTATTCGGAGGCTGAAATCGAGGCCTATATCAATGACGACGCCGAAAAAGACCGGCTTGAGGCCATCGCCCGCGCCCAATTGGCAAGTTTGGGCGTAGATACGGAAGACGAAGCCACCTATTGCGCCGTCGGTCGCGCGCAGATGGCCGCAAATACCCGTGTCGGCTGGTTGCTACGATAAGACGCTGGCAATGGGCCAAAAAACGCAGGTTTTTTTGTCGATCTGACTGGCATCATGTGTCCTGCCGCGTTAGAACGCGTGGCAACGCTCGGGGGCCTTTGTGGGTTCACAAGCGAGAGGGAACACATAGGACACGCCATGTCTGATCTGCGCAAAGTCATCATTGATGGAACTGAGGTCGAAGTCGACGGGGCCATGACCCTGATCCAGGCCTGCGAAGAAGCCGGGATTGAAATCCCGCGTTTCTGCTATCATGAACGGCTGTCGATTGCGGGCAACTGCCGCATGTGCCTGGTCGAGGTTGTGGGTGGCCCGCCCAAGCCTGCCGCATCTTGTGCGATGCAGGTCAAGGATCTGCGCCCCGGTCCCGAAGGTCAGCCACCCGTTGTGAAAACCAATTCGCCGATGGGCAAAAAGGCCCGCGAAGGGGTGATGGAGTTCTTGCTGATCAATCACCCGCTTGATTGCCCGATCTGCGATCAGGGGGGCGAATGTGATTTGCAGGATCAGGCCATGGCTTATGGCGTCGATTTCAGCCGCTTCCGCGAACCCAAGCGCGCGACTGAAGATCTGGACCTTGGCCCGCTCGTCGAAACCCACATGACCCGCTGCATTTCCTGCACCCGCTGCGTGCGCTTCACGACCGAGGTCGCGGGCATTCATCAGATGGGCCAAACGGGCCGTGGTGAGGATGCAGAGATTACCAGCTATCTGGGCGAAACGCTCGATTCGAACATGCAGGGCAACATCATCGACCTTTGCCCGGTTGGTGCGCTGGTCTCGAAACCCTACGCGTTCACCGCCCGTCCCTGGGAGCTGACCAAGACCGAATCCATCGACGTGATGGATGCCCTCGGCTCAAACATCCGCGTCGATACCAAGGGTCGCGAAGTCATGCGGTTCTTGCCGCGCAACCATGACGGCGTGAACGAAGAGTGGATTTCGGACAAGACGCGTTTTGTCTGGGACGGTCTGCGCAAGCAGCGTCTGGACACACCCTATATCCGCGAAAACGGTAAGCTGCGCAAAGCAAGCTGGCCAGAGGCACTCGCCGCCGCTGCTGCCGCGATGAAAGGTAAGAAAATCGCCGGTTTGGTTGGTGATCTGGCCCCGGTTGAAGCGGCCTTCGCGCTCAAGCAATTGATCGAAGGGCAGGGCGGTAACGTCGAATGCCGCACCGATGGGGCGAAACTGCCGATTGGCAACCGTTCGGCCTATGTGGGCACAGCAGCGATTGAAGATATCGACAGTGCCAAGATGATCCAGTTGATCGGCACCAACCCACGTGTCGAAGCGCCGGTGCTGAATTCACGCCTGCGTCGCGCATGGTCCCACGGCGCAACGGTCGGCATGATCGGCGAACAGGTCGATCTGACCTTTGATGTGGTCAATGTCGGAACGGATCGTCAGGCCTTGGTCGATACAGCCGCCAAAGACATGGGTGACGTGAAAGACATGGACAGCCTTGTGGTGATCGGCATGGGTGCGTTGCGCGAGGCCGATGGTGAAGCGGTTCTGAGCCAGGCTATGTCGTTGGCCGACAAGACGAAATCCAAATTCCTGGTGTTGCACACCGCCGCCGGGCGCGTCGGCGCGATGGACGTGGGTGCCGTGACCGAAGGCGGGCTGGAGGCAGCACTGGACGGGGCCGAAGTGATCTACAACCTTGGCGCCGACGAAGTCGACGTCGCACCGGGCGCATTCGTGATCTACCAGGGCAGCCACGGGGATCGCGGCGCGCATCGCGCGGATATCATCCTGCCTTCTGCCGCCTACACGGAAGAAAACGGGCTGTTCGTCAACACCGAAGGCCGCCCACAACTTGCGCTGCGTGCCAGCTTCCCCCCCGGGCAGGCCAAGGAAAACTGGGCGATCCTGCGCGCACTTTCCGCGGAACTGGACGCCACACTGCCCTACGACAGCATGGCGCAACTGCGTCAGGCCATGGTTGCGGCACATCCGCATCTGGGCGATACCGACGAAGTGGCTGAAAATGAGTGGCAGCCGATCCCCGTCAAAAAGCCGGGCAAAGCAGACTTCCGCAATGCCATCACCGATTTTTATCTGACCAACCCGATTGCACGCGCCTCTAGCCTGATGGCCGAACTCAGCGCGAACGCCAAGGCACGTAAATCCGCGCCAATGGCTGCGGAATAAGGACGACGACAATGGTTGAATTCTTTACCAACACCAACCTTGGCATCGTTCTGGTGATCCTGTTCCAGTGCTTGCTGGTGCTGATCCCGTTGCTGGTCGCCTTGGCCTTCCTGATGTACGCGGACCGCAAGGTCTGGGCCGCTGTGCAAATGCGTAAGGGACCAAATATCGTCGGGCCGTTCGGTTTGTTGCAATC
>CBDTVH010000278.1:0-4056 GCA_965363665.1 uncultured Yoonia sp.
TGTGTCGGGCTTTGCCAATATGAACATCATGCTTTTATCGGTCGCCGTGTGGTCCGGTGCGATTGGCGCGACGATGCATATGTTCCACTGGATCACAGCAGTCATTGCGATCCCGGCGTTGATTTATGCAGCCCAGCCGTTCTTTGACAGTGGATGGCGGTCGCTTAAGGTGGGTCGTTTGAATATGGATGTGCCGATTTCCTTGGCGATCATTCTTGCCTCAGGCATCTCACTTTATGAAACCCTTTACGGCGGACATCATTCCTATTTTGACGCGGCCGTCACGCTGACGTTCTTCCTGCTGATCGGCCGTTATCTTGACCATCGCAGCCGCAAGGCCGCCGCCTCAGCTGCCGCCCAATTGTCCGCGCTTGAGGTGCCGCGCGTGATGCGCGTGCGCGACGGTGTGCGTCAGATGGTGAATTTCGCTGATCTGGCCATTGGCGATCTAGTACAGGTTTTGCCAGGCGGCCGTATTCCTGTAGATGGCATCATCACAGAAGGTGCCAGCCAAATTGACCGGTCGCTGCTGACAGGTGAAAGCCGGTTAAGTGACGCCCGTGCTGGCGCGTCCGTGACGGCTGGTGAGGTCAACATGACCGGGCCTTTGATGATCCGTGCCGCAACCGTTGGTGCGGATACGACATTGCGCAAGATGGTGACGATGGTGGATGAGGCCGAGGCCACCCGCAATCGCTATACCGCTGTCGCGGATAAGGCCGCGGCACTTTATGCGCCCATCGTGCATCTGCTGGCACTTGTCGCGTTCGGGGGGTGGATGCTGTATTCCGGCGACGTCCGCCTGTCGCTGAATATTGCTGTTGCGGTGCTGATCATCACCTGCCCCTGCGCCATGGGATTGGCCGTTCCCGCTGTCTCGACCACCGCCGCCGGGCGCTTGTTCCGTGCCGGGCTTTTGGTCAAGGACGGCACGGCGCTTGAACGGTTGGCCGAGGTTGATACCGTTGTGTTTGATAAAACCGGAACGCTGACCATGCCTGCCGCAGCCCGTGACGCGCTGGATGCAGAGACGCAAAGCATCGCGTTGGCCTTGACGCAGAACGCAACGCACCCCGTATCGCAAGCGATCGCCGCGTCGCTGAGCGGTGTGACCCCCGCAATCCTAAGCGACCAGCAAGAGCATGCCGGCAAAGGCCTGACCGCCCAATATGAGGGGCAATGCGTCCGCCTTGGGTCCGGTGCATGGCTGGGTGCTGGCAATGGCACATATATTCAGATCGGCGACCGTCCCGCACAGAAACTGACGCTACGCTCAGAACTGCGCGAAGGTGCCGTGGCACTTGTGCGCGGTTGGCAGGATGCAGGGCTGGACGTGCATCTGGTGTCGGGCGACGACGCGAATGAGACCGCGAAGATCGCGGGCGCACTAGGGATCGACCATTGGCAGGCCGACACCAGCCCAGCCGATAAAATTGCCTATATTGAACATCTGACATCTAAAGGTGCAAAGGTCCTGATGGTCGGTGACGGCCTGAATGACACAGGCGCCCTTGCGGCGGCTTATGCGTCTGTTTCCCCGGCAACGGCAGCAGATGCATCGCGGGCGGCGTCTGACATCGTGCTGCTGAATGACAGCCTGGCGCCTTTGATAGAACTGCCCCTGGTGGCGCGCGCGGCGATGGCACGGATCAAAGAGAACTTTACGATTTCGACGATTTATAACGTCATCGCGGTGCCAATCGCGCTTGCCGGCTTTGCCACGCCACTGATTGCCTCTATTGCCATGTCGGCATCATCAATTACCGTTCTGGTGAACGCATTGCGGCTGAAAGGCAAACTATGAACGTTCTTGTGTTCCTGATCCCTGTCTCATTGATCTTGGGTGGCATCGGCCTTGCTGCTTTTCTGTGGAGCCTGCGCAACGACCAATACGAAGATCTGGAAGGCGACGCATGGCGTATTTTGTCCGAGGATGACGACGCGCCACGTGACGAACAACGGTAGCAACCTGCCGCATAGCAAAATCCCGAAAATTTCTATCCATCGGGCTGTTGACTCACCGATCCGTGATCCTTACCTACGCTGCGTTATCACTCATCACTGGTGAGTGCTAACATGGGAGAAACACGAACTGGAGAAGTTCAGAAATGGCATTTAAACCACTTCACGACCGTGTACTGGTCCGTCGCATTGAAGGCGACGAAAAGACAGCAGGCGGTCTCATCATTCCTGAGAACGCTAAGGAAAAACCAGCCGAGGGCGAAATCGTCAGTGTTGGTGAAGGTGCGCGCAAGGACAGCGGCGAACTGATCGCGATGGCAGTCAAGGCAGGCGACAAAGTGCTGTTTGGCAAATGGTCCGGCACCGAGGTCAAGATTGACGGCGAAGACCTGTTGATCATGAAAGAAAGCGACATTCTCGGCATTATGTAAGCCGAATTTTCGCCCTCACATATCAATTCATTCAAGGAGCACATGCAAATGGCTGCTAAAGAAGTAAAATTCGATACCGACGCACGGAACAAGATGCTCAAAGGCGTCAACATTCTGGCGAACGCGGTAAAAGTGACACTCGGCCCTAAAGGCCGCAACGTGGTTCTGGACAAATCGTTCGGAGCACCACGCATTACCAAAGACGGTGTATCTGTCGCCAAAGAGATCGAACTTGAGGACAAGTTTGAGAACATGGGCGCGCAGATGGTCAAGGAAGTTGCATCGCGCACCAATGATGAAGCTGGTGACGGTACAACAACTGCAACCGTACTGGCCCAGGCGATCGTCAAAGAAGGCATGAAGTCTGTCGCCGCTGGCATGAACCCAATGGATCTGAAGCGCGGCATCGACCTTGCCACATCCAAGGTTGTTGAAGCGATCAAAGCTGCTGCACGCCCTGTTTCCGACAGCGACGAAGTTGCGCAGGTCGGTACAATCTCTGCCAACGGTGAAGAAGAAATCGGCCGTCAGATCGCAGACGCGATGCAGAAAGTCGGCAACGAAGGCGTTATCACTGTTGAAGAGAACAAGGGTCTTGAGACAGAAACAGACGTCGTTGAAGGCATGCAGTTCGACCGCGGTTACCTGTCCCCTTACTTTGTCACAAACCCTGACAAAATGACGACCGAGCTGGAAGATGCGATCATCCTGCTGCACGAGAAGAAGCTGTCGTCGCTACAGCCAATGGTTCCACTGCTCGAGTCAGTGATCCAGTCCGGCAAGCCGCTTTTGATCATTGCTGAAGATGTTGAAGGCGAAGCGCTGGCAACACTCGTTGTGAACAAGCTGCGTGGTGGCCTGAAAATTGCTGCGGTCAAGGCCCCAGGCTTTGGCGACCGTCGTAAAGCCATGTTGCAGGACATCGCGATCCTGACCGGTGGTCAGGTCATTTCTGATGATCTGGGCATGAAGCTGGAAAGCGTCACGATCGACATGCTGGGTTCCGCCAAGCGCGTTTCCATCACCAAAGACGAAACAACAATCGTTGACGGTGCTGGCGATAAAGCCGAGATCGAAGCACGTGTTGCCCAGATCCGCGGCCAGATCGAAGAGACAACATCCGACTACGACCGTGAGAAGCTGCAAGAGCGTGTGGCCAAACTGGCTGGCGGTGTTGCTGTTATCCGCGTCGGTGGTATGTCCGAAGTGGAAGTGAAAGAGCGTAAAGACCGCGTTGACGACGCACTGAACGCAACACGCGCCGCTGTTCAGGAAGGCATTGTCGTTGGTGGTGGTGTTGCGCTGGTTCAGGCTGGCAAGACACTTGACGGTCTGAAGGGTGCGAACTCTGATCAGGACGTTGGTATCTCCATCATCCGCAAGGCACTTGAAGCACCACTGCGCCAGATCGCCGAAAACTCCGGCGTTGACGGTTCCGTCGTTGCCGGCAAAATCCGCGAAAGCAGCGACCCAAAGTTCGGCTTTAACGCTCAGACCGAAGAATATGGCGACATGTTCAAGTTCGGCGTGATCGACCCGGCCAAAGTTGTGCGCACAGCCCTGCAGGACGCAGCTTCTGTTGCAGGTCTTCTGATCACAACCGAAGCGATGGTTGCTGACAAGCCTTCTAAAGAAGGTGCTGGCGGCGGCGGCGGCATGCCCG
>CBDTVH010000279.1:0-4042 GCA_965363665.1 uncultured Yoonia sp.
CAGATGCTCCAGCAGCGGGGCGGAACTGTCTTCGATATCGTCCTGGGTGCTCATGACTTTGCCTCTGGCGCAGGGCTTTCGGGGGCCGCAGTATCAGGCGCTTTCGCGGCCGCTTCTTCCGCCTCGCGGGCCTTGCGCGCAGTCGCGGCATCGCCCATCGCCTTGCTCATCTTTTCCTTGGCGGCCTGACGTTCGGCTGACAATTCAGTCGTCGCAGGCCCTTTGGTCATGCCCGTCGCTTCTTTGATCTTGTCGGTTCCAAACTTCTTGGGGTTGGTCGCGGCTTTCAGCGTTTTCGACATTTCGTTCACACCGGCCTGATCGGCGGCCTGGTTCATCGCATTGGTAAATTCGCGCGCCATCATCCGGGCCTTGCCAGTGAACTGTCCCATCGTCCGGAACAACCCCGGCAAATCCTTTGGGCCGATCACAATCAGCGCCACGATGCCGATAACCAGCATTTCGCTCCAACCAAGGCCAAACATCAGGCGCAGTCCTTTTCGTCAGGCAAAGTGATCAGACTTTGTCTTTTTCTTCTTCGGGGGTCACGTCTTTGGCATCTGCCATGCTGTCTTCGATCTCTTGCTTGCCGTCATCGACGCCTTTCTTGAAGGCGGTGATGCCTTTGCCGACTTCGCCCATCAGGCTGGAAATCTTGCCGCGGCCAAACAGGACCAGAACGACGACGGCGATCAGTAGAAGACCGGGAAGGCCAATATTGTTAAGCATGTGTTTTCTCCTTTAGCGGGCGGACGCGCTGCACGTCAGTTAATCCTTCTTTGCTGACAAATAGGGCCGCAGCGCCACCAAGGGAAGCGTGAAGTGACGTTTTAGGCCCTACCAACACCCTTTTTTCTTTGGGTTTTCAGAAAGTAGTGACAAAAACTTGTCAGTTGCCAGAAAAATGACAAAACTGGCGCGAATCGAAGGGAAAACCATGCGACGTGCCGACCGCCTGATGCAGCTTGTCCAAGTGTTGCGCAATGGATCGCTTCACCGTGCCTCTGATCTGGCCGAAGTGGCGAAGGTTTCACTGCGCACGATCTATCGCGATATGGAAACCCTTGCCGCCTCTGGTGTCCCGATCGAGGGCGAACGCGGCATCGGCTACCGTGTGACGGCGGCCATCACCTTGCCCCCGCTGAACCTGACAATGACCGAGATGGAGGCGCTGCATCTGGGGTTGAGTGCCGTCAGTCACAGCGATGATGCCGAACTTTCCGCTGCCGCCCGCGCGCTGTCCGACAAGCTTGACGCAGTCATGCCTGAGGACAGCAGTCGCGCGCCGCGGGGATCGGGCTTTGCAATTTATCCCTTCGCGGATGCAGCACGCGGGTTCCAGCATTTGCCGATGCTGCGGCAGGCCGTTCGCACCCGTCAAAAGCTGGAAATCACCATACAGGACAAAAAACGCACAGTGCGGCCTTTGCAGCTGGACTATTGGGGCCGCCTGTGGACCTGCGTTGTCTGGTGCGAGACGACCAATCAATTTGATGAAATCCGGGTCGATCAAATTAGCAACCCGCGGATCTTGCCCAGTCTGTTCGTCGATGAACCGGGCAAGGGTCTGGCCGATTACAACGGCCTAAAGGGCTAAAGCCATGATGCGACGTCGATGTGCGGGCGAAAATAGGCCATCATCCGCATCTCTCCCGCTCCATCAGGCTTCCACGGTGCCACGCCGTGCAAAAGGTGCCGGTCCAACAAGATCGCCTGCCCAGGTGCGGCTATCACTTCGAACCGTTCGCAGGTGTCAAAGACCGCGCGGCGCGCTGTTTGATAGATTTCCGTGAGGTCCACCTCGCCCCATTTATCGGGGGCCAAGTCAGCAAGCGCTTGCTGAAAGGCTTCACGCATCATCTTGTGGCTGCCGCACCAGACAACCAGCGGGCTGGCCATGACCTCATCCAACGCAAGGCCAAGAATGAAACCGTGGGGTTCGCGCAAATGCCGCTGTTTGTTCGGGCCTTCCGGCAACAACCCATCCACATGCGCCGCGTCCCGGTGACGGCGAAACCGATGTGCCGCATCGCTTTCACCGGGGTCTTGCTGCGGATAACCGGGGAAAACGACAGAAAGCTGCGCACGATGCCATTGGCAGGGTGCATCGACATACGCGCGCCAAGTGCCCGTCAGGGGCACGCCATTCACACTGCCGTCAACAGCATTGGGCAGCGCATCGACACCGACGAACCATGTACGCCCGTGTCGGCGTTCGCCACCTGCGGCAAGAACGTCCAATGCAACAACGCGCGCTTGCCGCGCCCAGACCGCCACCTCGGCTTCGTAGGGGAAAACCACATAGCCGTGCTGCGCAAGTCCTGACGCTACCATCCCAAAGACTTGCGCAGCATGTTCAGCGCGACAAAGATCAGGAACACCCCAAAGACGCGCTTGAGCGGTTTAGGGTTCATCCGGTGTGCCAGCGCGGCGCCCCAGGGGGCTGTGATCAAGGTCATGGCGACAATCAACCCGAAGGCCGGAAAGTTTACCGCACCAATGGTAAAGGGTGGCGCCACAGCGATATCAATCATAAGAAAACCAATGACGGACGGCACCGCGATAATCACGCCAAATCCAGCGGCAGTCGCCACTGCCCGGTGGATCGGGATGCCAAACAGCGTCATGATCGGCACGGCGAAGGACCCGCCCCCGATACCCATCAACACCGACAAAAAACCCACCATCGGCGAAAAGACAGCGCGGAAAACACCGCCCGGCATTTGCGTGCCAAGGCGCCAGTGATCGCGCCCCAACATCATGTAAATACCAACGATACTTGCCAGAATGCCAAAGATGGCCTGCAGGACCTCGGACCGTAAAGAAGACGCCACCCAAACACCCAAGACGGCGCCGATCACAATGCCAAAGCCCCACCCCTTCAGGATTGGCCACGCGACCGCATCTTTTTTGTTGTGCGCAGCGACAGAGCGTACTGACGTGAAGATGAGCGTCGCTAGCGACGTGGCCAAGCAAATCTGCATCAATTGCGGGCTATCAAACCCTAATGTGCTAAAGACGTAGAAAAACGCAGGGACAAGCACCATACCGCCGCCAACACCCAACAGACCTGCCAGCACGCCTGCAAAAGCCCCCACTGCCAAAAGCAAACCGGCCATCGCAGCCAGCAGCATCATGTCATCCATCGTCGCGCCCCTAAGCCGCCAACCGGGTGACATGATCCAGGGCCGCCAGCACGACCTCGGGACCTGCGCCATCGGCGTGGGCATTTTCAGACAAATGTCTGCGCCATCCACGCGCACCTGGCCGCCCTTGAAACATTCCCAGCATATGTCGGGTGACATGCCCCAGACGCCCGCCTTGTGCCAGGTGACGCGCGATGTAGGGCAGCATCAAATGAACGACGTCTTCGGCAGAACGGCCCAAAGGATCGCCAAAAATACGGGCATCGGCATCCAACAGGATATCAGCAGGTGTGTGATAGGCGGCGCGGCCGATCATGACGCCATCGAGGCCACGCGCCAGAAATGTTTCGGCCTCATCCAACGAACCGATGCCACCGTTGATAGAGAGATGAAGATGGGGGAACAAACCCTTCATTTGTATTACTAAATCATAGTTCAGGGGCGGGATATCCCGGTTTTCTTTGGGCGATAACCCTTGCAGCCATGCTTTGCGCGCATGCACCGAAAAGCGATCAACACCTGCCGCTGATACCTGCGCCAGAAAGTCGGGTAGCACCTCATCGGGGTTCTGATCATCAACGCCGATCCGGCATTTCACGGTCACCGGCACGCTGACAGCTTTGATCATCGCCGCGACACAGTCCGCCACCAATGCGGGGCGTTCCATCAAGACGGCACCAAAGCTGCCTGATTGCACACGATCCGAAGGACATCCACAGTTCAGGTTGATCTCGGCATAGCCGAAACCTTCGGCAATTCGCGCAGCTTCGGCAAGCTGCGTCGGGTCAGAGCCGCCCAACTGCAAGGCCACCGGCTGTTCACGCGGGTCAAAACCCAGCAAACGATCCCTCTGGCCATGGACGATGGCCGGTGCTGTCACCATTTCGGTATAAAGC
>CBDTVH010000280.1:0-4029 GCA_965363665.1 uncultured Yoonia sp.
CCGGCGGGCGAGCGGTTCCAGACGGTGAAGCGCGCCTTCGGGAAGGCCGCGCTGTACGCTTCGCGCAGCGACCGGCCGACCGTGCCTGCCCCGACAATCAGGACGTGCTGCGTGTCCGGCCGGGCCAGAAGGCGCGCGGCCAGAAGGCTGGTCAGCATGCCTGCAATCCACGGGCCGACACCGGGAACGAAACGCCCGATGATCATCGCAAGTGCGGTGCGCATTGCGTTCTGACCTGAAAAATCAATCATGCGGCGCCGGGAATGGCCCAAAGCGACGTGGCCCATTTCGTGGGCAATCACACTTGCCATTTCCTCGGATGTGACTTCGCCTGCGCGGTACTTGTTAAAGAAACCGCGCGTGATGAAGATACGCCCGTCTGGGGCGGCCAGCCCGTTGACCGGCTCGATCTCGTAGATGTGCACCCTGATCCGGTCGATATCGAGCGCCTTGGCCATCCGGTCCATCAGCACTTTGAGGATCGGGTCCGCAAGCTCGGTGGAATTGGCGTCAAGCTCGCGCTTGGTCCGCCAAACCGAGAACTGGTACATCGCCAATCCGTAAAGGACGGCCAGAAGGATGGGGGCGATCTTGATCATGTCCTAGATATGGGCGTGGCGCGGGAATTCTCAAGTCTGATGACGCAGCGCATTTTGTCGCTCGCGTGCCTTGCTTGCGCGCCAGAGCCAGATCGCCAGACCGGCCGCAATGACACCCGCCACCAGAAAGCCCGAGATATTGCCAAGCAGATTTGCAATCCCGGTCAGGTTTTCCGCAAAGGCATATCCGAGGCCCACATAGATGCCGACCCAGAACACCTCACCTGCGGCGCCGAACAGCGCAAAGCGTGGCCAGCTGAACCGCGACAGCCCGCTGACATAGTTGACGTAAGGTCCCAGCGGCGCCACGAGCCAGCATGAAAAGAACACGCTGTAGCCACCCCATTTGCCCATGAAAGCCGTGGCCCTTTTGCGCAAGGCCGCGCGGTTTGGATCCGCGGTCAGCCAATCGCCGAACCTTTGCCCCAACCCTCTTGCGATCCAATAGCCCGTGTTATCGCCAATGACCGCGCCACAAAAGGCGGCTACTGCAACCGCGGTGAGTGAGAGATCACCTGCGGCGGCAAATCCACCGCTAGCCAGCATCAAGAGGGACGACGGCACCGGCAATGCCAGACAACTGAGGAATGTCACACAAAAGAGCAGTGGGACGCCGTAGTCGGCCGCCAGGGCAAGGACGATATCTGTCATTGGGACCACCCGGGGTTTTCCGCCCGCCATGCGGCAACGGCGGCATCCACGCGCGATTGCAGTGTCTCAATCGTCAGATCACTTTCCTGCGCCAGGCGATCAAGCGATATCCGCCGCGGCGGGGCGTCCATATCCAGGTCGAGTGCATCCTGAATAACCTCTGGCGGGACCTGATAGGATCGCGCGACATAGCGTGGCGTCATCCACCCGGCGAGTGTTTGATCCTGATGTTGCGGGTCGGACCAATAAATAAATTGGCTGACCGATTTGAAGCCGAACACCCCCGCAAGGCACAGCACGGTGACAAGGGCCAGAAAGGCCCATCGGTTGTTTTGCCATAGATCTTTCAGGCGATGCCACATCATATCTGCCAAACTGTCATTGCAATCGCCGTCAACTTTCGCCTCGGCGTGCTGCACCATATATGTTCAACGGCCCAACGTCCGCATTCCGGCGTCGATCCCGGCCAATGTCATCGGCACCATGCGGTCCGGCCCGAAAATTTCCTGGATCATCTGGATGGATTGGGTGTAGGGCCAATAGCGTTCGTCCAGCGGGTTGATCCACAGATGGTTGGGCCATTGATCGCGGGCGCGGGCAAGCCAGGTGTGGCCGGCCTCCTGGTTCCAGTGTTCATTGGCACCGCCGGGAACAGCGACCTCGTAAGGTGACATGCTGGCGTCACCCACGAAGATGCATTTGTAGTCAGAGCCATAGGTACGCAGGACATCCCATGTCGGGGTCTGCGCGTTCCAGCGGCGCCGGTTGTCTTTCCAGACGCCTTCGTAAAGGCAGTTATGGAAGTAGAAATACTCGAAATGCTTGAATTCGGATTTGGCGGCGCTGAAGAGCTCCTCAACCACCTTGATATGCGGGTCCATTGATCCGCCGATATCAAGAAACAGCAAAACTTTCACCGCATTGCGTCGCTCGGGCCGGGTTTGCACATCAAGGTAGCCATGCTCGGCGGTGGCGCGGATCGTGCCGTTGAGGTCCAGTTCTTCATGCGCCCCATCGCGGGCCCAGCGGCGCAGGCGTTTGAGGGCGACCTTGATGTTGCGGGTGCCCAACTCGACCGTGTCATCAAGGTTCTTGAATTCGCGCTTGTCCCAGACTTTGACAGCGCGCTGATGCCGGCTTTCTTTTTGACCGATGCGCACGCCTTCGGGGTTGTAGCCATAAGCGCCAAAGGGCGACGTCCCAGCGGTTCCGACCCATTTCGAACCGCCTTGATGACGGCCCTTTTGTTCCTCCAGCCGCTTTTTGAGCGTCTCCATCAGCTTGTCGAAACCGCCCATCGCCTCGATTTCGGCCTTTTCTTCATCGCTGAGGTGCTTTTCGGCCAGCTTTTCCAGCCATTCGGCTGGGATATCGACGGCATTCATCACCGCCTCATCTGGGATCGCGTCCAACCCTTCAAAGGTGGCGGCAAAGGCGCGATCGAATTTATCGAGGTGGCGTTCGTCCTTGACCATGATCGTACGGGCCAAAAAGTAGAAGGCTTCGACATCGTAGGTGGCCAGACCAGCTTTCATGCCTTCCAGAAACGACAGGAACTCGCGCAGGCTGACGGGAACCCCGTGACTGCGCAGATTGTCGAAGAACGGCAGAAACATCGGTCAGGCGAGGGTGCGCTGCAAGAAGATCAACACGAAGATGCCGATCAGGCCAAAGATGATCGCAAAGACAGCACCCCATTGCAGCATATCCTTGCCCTTGCCACCGCGTGCCCTGGCGCGCAATGCGCCGAAGATTGCACCGATAAGCAGTCCTGAAAGCGGGATAATCATCAAAAAAGGCCTTTGTCAGCTTGGGGGCAGTGGCGGGGCAAGCGATGCGATTTCATTGAGCCTGTCAATCACCTCATCCCGGTCGCCGAAGCCATAAAGCGCCCATCCCAGACTGTCCAGACGCAGCGCCATACCAGCGTCGGTGTCGCCTTGCAGATCAAGTGCTTCGGCTTTGAACATCATCAATAGCGACATGAGCGCTGCATTTTCATAACGCTCGGCCACTTCGATGGCGGGTGTCGTGATTGCGATCGTTGCTTCAGCATCGCGCGAAATCAGCGTGAACGCTGCAAGCTGCAATGCGACATGGGCGGCATGAATGTCGGTGATCGGGCTTTGGTCATAGGCGCGGCGCGCCGTGTTGAAGGCGCCAAGTGCGAGATTGGCATCGTTACCGATTTGCAAACGTCCATAGGCATAGTTGGCAAAACCCTCGCGTGGGCCGGTCCAGCCGAGGGCCTGCCCGATGGCGATTGCGCGGGCGGCTGCCTGACGTCTGCGGGGTTCGGATATGCTGTTTCCGAGGGCATCGGTCATTGCATTGATCCACCCCCGCGATGTTGCAGACGGGATCTGCCCGCCGGGTCTTTGCCCGCCGGGGTTCATCCGCGCCAGGATCCGCGGCAAGCGGTCGGCGACGTCGGCTTCGGACATGCCGCTGCGCAGTTCCGGCGCATAGTAGGCGCGCAGCATCAGCATATCAAAGCCTGTCAGGACCGCATGGATATTGTCGTCGTTGAAAACTGAGTCAGGCAGCCGGTAAAGATCATTCAGCGGCCCAAGCGCCTGTGCCAGTTCCTCGTGCAGGCAATCGCGGATTTCCTGCGGGGTGACGTCCGAGGGGATGAAGATCGCCGCCTTTTCGCGTCGGGGCAGGGTGGCCCAGTCAAGCGTCGGTGTATTGCGTGCCGCGCGCAGTTCTGCCCAGCTTTGCACCCGTGGCACTACGAAACACGCGGCATTGGGTGCTGCGCGCTGCAAGGCCCGGT
>CBDTVH010000281.1:0-4019 GCA_965363665.1 uncultured Yoonia sp.
CGAGTTTCGACTCTA
The DNA here is from genome assembly GCA_965363665.1 of uncultured Yoonia sp. Taxonomy (GTDB): domain Bacteria; phylum Pseudomonadota; class Alphaproteobacteria; order Rhodobacterales; family Rhodobacteraceae; genus Yoonia. Next base: position 16 of record CBDTVH010000281.1, read on the forward strand.
CCGGCAACCGGTTGTTCACCGCCACATATCGCGTGAGTGAACGCTGGTTCCTTGATGAACACCGCACCAAGGCAGGGGACGCATTGGTGCCGGGAACCGGTTTTATTGAACTCGCCACGCAGGCGTTGCGCGCGCAGGGTGAAAAATCTGCATTTGAGATCAAAGACCTTTATTTCCTGCGCCCGCTGGCCGTTTCCGACAATGAGGCCCGGGAAATTCGCGTCACCTTGCCACGTAGCGATGTGGGGTATGATTTCCTGGTCGAAAGCGGAACCGATGGCACCTTTGAGCAAAACGCCCAAGCCAGCCTGTCACTGGTTCCTTTTGGTCCACCCGCCCCCCTTGATATCGACGCGATTGCTGCCCGCTGCGAAACCGCGCGCGAGGCGGGTGAACTGGGTTGGATCACCTCGCCGCAAGAGGCGCATCTGAAATTCGGCCCGCGCTGGCGCGTGCTGCAATCGACGGCTTACGGGGATGGCGAAGGGCTGGCGCGCCTGCGCTTGCCGGATGCCGCCAGTGGTGATGCAAAGGCAGGTTATCTGCTGCATCCGGGCTTGATGGATTTGGCCACTGGCTGGGCGATGAAACTGATTGACGGCTACGAGGGAGACCATCTTTGGGTGCCGGTATCTTATAGATCGGTCAAGGTGTTCGGGGCACTGCCGTCCGAAATTATCAGTTGGGTCCGCAGTAGCGGCGAAAATCGTTCTGACGGCGAGATCGCCAACTTCGACGTCACGCTGGCCGCGCCTGACGGGACAGTTTGCGTTGAGATCAGCGGCTTTTCGATCCGACGGATGGAAGAACTGGCGGGCTTTGGGGCCTTGGCAGAAGGTGTTCCCGCAATCGCCAAAGACGATGACGAGACCGCCCGCCCGCTTTCACCAGCGGAAGAACGGCTGCGCCACAACCTGTCACAAGGCATCAAGGCTGACGAAGGCGCCAATCTGTTCTTCCGGGCGCTGGGCGCAAACGCGTGCCAGATTATCCTGTCATCGCTTGATCTACACGGTCTGATCGCACAGGCCGGGCAGACCAGCAAAGATGATGCCGACGATGGGCAGAAATTCGAACGCCCCCAACTGGATAGTGACTACGCAGCACCCGAAAACCCGATTGAGGAACGGCTGGCCGCATTCTGGCAGGACTTGCTGGGCGTCGATCAGGTCGGTGTCGAAGACAGCTTCTTTGATCTGGGTGGCCATTCGTTGATTGCGGTGCGTCTGTTTGCGCAAATCCGCAAAGCCTATCAGGTGGATTTTCCGATTTCTGTGCTGTTTGAGGCCCCGACGATCCGTAAATGCGCGGCCTTGATCGCAGAACGCGGTGTCGAAGATAAAGGCGATAGCGCGCAAACCAGCGACACCGGCGCACCCAAGACCCAGCAACGCCGCTTTACCCATCTAGTGCCGATGCATCTGGGCGAAGGTGGCCCCAAGACGCCCTTCTTCCTTGTTGCGGGTATGTTCGGCAATGTCTTGAACCTGCGCCATCTCGCCCATTTGGTTGGCAGCGACAGGCCGTTTTACGGATTGCAGGCCCGTGGTCTGCTTGGGGACGAACCACCGCACCGCACCATCGAGGCTGCGGCCAAGGATTATATCGCCGAGATGCGACAGGTACAGCCTAATGGGCCCTACATCGTCGGCGGTTTTTCCGGCGGCGGGATCACGGCATATGAGATTGCACAGCAACTGCGGGAAGCGGGTGAGGATGTCGCGGATATCGTGATGCTTGATACGCCTTTACCGGTACGTCCCTATGTTGACCGCGCTGACAATATCCGGATCAAATTGATGGATCTGAAGAATGGTGGCCCCCGATTTGCCTTTGATTGGATCGCCCGGCGCCTGAACAGGATATTGAACAAGGGCAACGATGCACCGCCTGCTGCCGACGAGGGCGCGCAATTTCACAATGCCACTATTCAGGAAGCGTTCCTGGAAAGCGTTGGCAATTATCAGGTCAAGCCATGGGACGGGCCACTGGCCCTGTTCCGCCCGCCTTTGGTGCCCAAATGGGTGGTTGGTGACCGCATGGTCAGTGAATACCGCAACTATCTATATCCCGACAACGACTGGACCCAGTTTGCCCCGCAGATCGCTGTGTTCGAAGTACCCGGCGACCACGACAGCATGGTCCTTGAACCCAACGTCAGGGTGCTGGCCTCGCGGATAAAGCGCCGTTTGGCGCGGAGTGAGGATCAGTCGATTATTCCCATGAATTTTAAAGACGCCGCAGAATAGGTAATTTCCCGAAGCCCCCATGGTTTCCAAGTGATAGAGTAATCATGCCAGACCCAATCGTCCTGACTATCGTATTGAACTACAAGACAGCGCAAATGACGATTGAGGCCGCAGCCGCAGCCCGCACCGCCATGGCTGACCTGCCCGGAGAGATCGTGATCGTCGACAATGACAGTCAGGACGGGTCCTTTGACGCAATCAAATCCCATATCGACAGCGAAGGTTGGGATCGTACGCGGGTCATCCAGTCTTCGGTCAACGGGGGTTACGGGGCCGGCAACAATGTCGGGATTCGTGCCGGCATGTCGGATGGCAGCCGCCCCGATCTTGTCTATATTCTGAATTCAGACGCCTTCCCGGAACCTGATGCAATCAAAGTTCTCTACGATCATATGATAGCCAATCCAAAGACTGCTTTTGCAGGCAGTTTCATTCATGGCGATGACGGCAACCGGCACACCACCACATTCCGGTTTCCGTCGCTCTACAGCGAGATCGAAGGCGCGATCCGGTTTGGCCCGGTGTCACGGCTGCTGCGCAAATACCGTGTCCCGGTCGAGAGCATTGATGAAACCGCTCCGGTTGACTGGATTGCGGGCGCAAGCCTGATGATGCGGCAGGATGTGCTGGATCAGATCGGCCTGTTCGACGAGACTTTCTTTTTATATTTCGAAGAGACCGACCTGTGCCGCCGCGCCCGAAACTCTGGCCACGAAATCGTCTTTGTGCGTGAAAGCGTGGTCATGCATCTGGGGTCAGTATCCACCGGCATGAAAACCTGGGCAAAAACGCCAACATATTGGTTCGACTCCCGATTTTATTACTTTTCCAAAAACCATGGTAGGCTTTACGCGGCCACCGCAACGCTGCTGCATCTGACCTGCGGCAGCTTGAACTGGATGCGTTGCAAACTGACTGGCAAACCCAGTGGGCTATCGCCAGCGTTCCTGCGCACACTTGCCTGGCATGACCTTAAGGCGCTGTTAACGCCAGCGCCCCGCAAATCGGAGATCGAGCGTGTCAAAGTTTAGTTCTGTTATCATCGGCAATGAATCTCTGGCGATCCAATGCGCGGAAATGCTGCGCGAAGGCGGTCATGACCTAAAGGCCGTTATCACGCGCAATCCCGACATCGAGCATTGGGCCAACGATGCCGGTATTGAGGTTATCTCTTCTGATGGCGATTTGGTTGCAGCCCTGTCCGGCGAGCGTTTCGATTGGCTGCTGTCCATCGCTAATCTGGATATGATCCCGGATGCCGTTCTGGCTCTGCCACAAAAGGGGACGGTGAATTTCCATGATGGTCCGTTGCCGCGCTATGCCGGGCTGAATGCGCCCGCCTGGGCGCTGATCAATGGCGAGGTTGAATATGGCATCAGCTGGCACATGATATCGGGCGGCGTCGACGAAGGCGCGCTGATTGCGCAGCAGTTCTTTGATATTGCCCCGGACGAAACAACGCTTACGCTGAATACCAAATGCTACGGCGCTGCCATCGAAAGCTTTGCGACAGTCATCGACAAACTTGGTCAACCAGACCCGGCTTTGACGGCGCAAGACCTGTCACAGCGCAGTTATTTCGCCAAAAACGACAGACCGGCAGCGGCTGGCAGGCTGGATTTCACCATGACGGCGCGCAAGATCACCACGTTGGTCCGTGCGCTGGATCATGGCACCTATTGGAACCCGCTGACGTGCCCAAAGTTTGAGGCGGGCGGGCAGGTTTGGCTGACAGTCAGCGCAACGGCAGGCAAT
>CBDTVH010000282.1:0-3988 GCA_965363665.1 uncultured Yoonia sp.
GCGCAGATAATCCAGCTGTTCCTGCGTGGTGGAGAACAGAAAATAGCTTTGATCCTTGGTCGCATCAGCCGCTGAATGCAGTTCAGCGCCGTCATCGCCTATTTTGCGTTGGATGTAATGGCCCGTGGCCATGCAATCGGCATCAAGGTCCTTGGCTGTCTCCAACAGGTCCTTGAATTTCACGCGCTCGTTGCAGCGGATGCAGGGGACAGGTGTTGCACCACCCAGATAGCTGTCGGCGAATTCATCCATCACGGCCTCACGGAACGTGTTTTCGTAGTCCAACACATAGTGAGGAAAGCCCATTTCTTCGGCCACGCGGCGCGCGTCGTGAATATCGCGGCCCGCACAGCACGCGCCTTTCTTGGCCAATGCAGCGCCATGATCATAAAGCTGCAAGGTGACGCCGACCACATCATAACCCTCTTCCGCCAGCTTTGCCGCCACAACCGAGCTATCGACGCCACCCGACATGGCGACGACGACGCGCGTTTGCGCAGGTGGCTTTGCAAAGCCGAGAGAGTTCAGCGGCGAATCAAGTGACATGGGTTTTTCCCGGAAGCGGCGGTTTCGCAATGAAATATAGGAAAATGCGATACACTCTCAAGGGGCAGTTACACCAGTCATTAAGTCCTTCATCCGATATTTACCGCCGGAGTGAAACAAAGGGGTGCAATCATGTACTTAAGAAAAGTCGAAGGACCAAGATCGGTGACCTTGCCAGATGGAACAATCATGACCCGGGCGGACCTGCCCAGTGAAAAAACCCGCCGCTGGGTGGCATCGCGCAAGGCTGCTGTCGTCCGCGCGGTCAGCGCAGAGCTGATTTCGCGGAAGGAAGCATTGGAACGCTATGCGCTGTCCGATGAAGAGTTTTGCGAATGGGAAACAGCGGTGGATCAACACGGCGAGGCCGCGCTGAAAGCCACATCGTTGCAACGCTATAGACAACCCTAGGTTGTTGTGCTTTAGAGTGCGGTGGGGGTAACGGGTAATTAACCTTTCTTGGTTTAGGTTAACGCACCGAACTCAGAGCGGAGCACTGCAATGCGAGTCCTACTTGTTGAAGACGACCCAACGACATCCAAAAGCATCGAACTGATGCTGACCCATGCAAACCTGAACGTCTATGCGACAGATATGGGGGAAGAGGGGATCGATCTTGCGAAACTGTATGACTACGATCTGATCCTGCTCGACATTAACCTGCCCGACATGAACGGGCATGAAGTGCTGCGACAACTGCGTCTCAGCCGTATTGATACGCCTATATTGATCCTCTCAGGGGACGATGGGACAGAAAGCAAGCTAAAAGGCTTCGGTTTCGGTGCAGATGACTATCTGACCAAACCTTTCCACCGCGAAGAACTCGTGGCGCGTATCCATGCGATCATCCGCAGGTCCAAAGGACATGCACAGTCAATCATCAAGACAGGCCAGATTGCCGTGAACCTTGACGCCAAAACGGTTGAGGTCGGGGGCAGCACAGTACACCTGACGGGTAAGGAATATCAAATGCTTGAGTTGCTGAGCCTGCGTAAAGGCACGACGCTGACCAAGGAAATGTTCCTCAACCACCTTTACGGTGGCATGGACGAACCTGAACTGAAGATCATCGACGTTTTCATCTGTAAGTTGCGCAAGAAACTCAGTGAGGCAACGACCGGTGACAACTATATCGAAACGGTGTGGGGCCGTGGCTATGTGCTGCGCGACCCGGAGCCTGTCACCGCACAAGAACCTATCGCGATAGGTGCCTGATCGCCCGTTTGCCTGTCCGCAGGTTCAATCGCACTCCATGCTGGACGCCGTAGGGCAGCCCGCCTAATTATGACGTGAATTCCCCGGTGGGGCGTCAAGTTGTGGGGACAGTATGGTGCAAGACAGCGAAGCACGGGATCCGCGGACGGGTGATGTGCCTGCCAGCGCGCTTTCGCGCGAACAGGCGGCGGCAGAATTGGCGTGGCTGGCTGCGCAGTTGAATGCCGCGAACACTGCATACCACCGGGACGACGCCCCGGACATCAGCGACGCCGCCTACGATGCCCTGAAACGGCGCAATGCCGCAATCGAAGCACGGTTTCCCGATCTCAAACGCAAGGACAGCCCCAGCGATGTTGTTGGCGGGGCCGTTGCCGAGGGGTTTGGCAAGGTCAAGCACGCGGTCAGAATGCTGTCTTTGGGCAACGCCTTTGAAGAAGACGATGTGTATGAATTCGATCAACGCATCCGTAAATATCTTGGGTTGAGGACAGATGCGACGCTAATCTATACGGCAGAGCCCAAAATTGACGGGCTTTCGCTGTCGCTGCGGTATGAAAGCGGACAGCTGGTGCAGGCTGCCACCCGTGGTGATGGCGAAACCGGCGAGAACGTGACTGCAAACGCCCGCACCATTGACGATATTCCCCATGAACTACGCGACGCGCCCAATGTGCTGGAGGTCAGGGGCGAGGTCTATATGAGCCATGATGATTTTGCCGCGTTGAATGACAGGCAAGCCGCAAACGGGGGCAAAACCTTTGCAAACCCCCGCAACGCCGCCGCCGGATCATTGCGACAACTGGACGCCGAGATCACAAAGGCGCGGCCCTTGCGTTTTTTCGCCTACGCATGGGGCGAGGTGTCGGCGCCGCTGGCGGAAACGCAATCCGGTGCGATTGAACGACTGAACACTTTGGGTTTTTCAACCAATCCACTGACCAAAACCTGCGATAGCGCCGCGGCAATGATTGCGCATTACAAGTCCATCGAAGCGGCGCGCGCCGATCTAGGGTATGACATTGATGGTGTCGTCTACAAGGTCGATGATCTGGCGTTGCAACGCAGATTGGGGTTTCGGTCTACAACCCCACGCTGGGCCATCGCTCATAAATTTCCGGCCGAATTGGCGTGGACCGTGTTGGAGGCAATCGACATTCAGGTCGGGCGCACCGGTGCGCTATCGCCGGTCGCCCGATTGCGGCCCGTCACCGTCGGGGGCGTTGTTGTGTCAAACGCGACATTGCACAACGAAGATTACATCGCGGGGCGAGACGGCAACGGCGCCCCGATTCGCGATGGGCGCGATATTCGGGTCGGCGATTGGGTGCAGGTCTATCGCGCAGGCGATGTGATCCCCAAAATCAGTGACGTGGATTTGGCGCGTCGCCCCAAAGATGCAGTACCGTTTGAAATGCCCGGGCAATGCCCCGAATGCGGATCTGATGCGATCCGCGAAGAAGGTGACGCCGTGCGCCGTTGCACCGGTGGGATCATCTGTCCCGCCCAGGCCGTTGAAAAGCTGAAGCATTTCGTGTCACGCGCCGCCTTCGATATCGAAGGTCTGGGTGCAAAGCAGGTTGAACAATTTTACGCCGATGGCTGGATTACAACGCCTGCCGATATCTTCACCCTCCGTGATCGGTTTGGCGATGGATTGCAGCAGCTGAAACACCGCGAGGGTTGGGGCGAGAAAAGTGCGGCGAACCTCTTTGATGCGATCGATGACAAGCGAAAGATTTCGCTGGCACGTGTGATCTTTTCCCTTGGCATCCGGCACGTCGGCGAAAACAGCGCCGCGCTGCTTGCCAATCACTACACCTCTTGGGACGCGTTCGAGCAGGCGATGACGACCGCGACCATCGGCAGCGGCGCGGCATGGGAAGAGTTGATCGGCATTGACGGTGTGGGCACGGTCATGGCGACCTCGCTTGTGACAACGATGCAGCAAGAGGCCGAGCGCGCGTCAATCGACCGGCTGATTGCACAGCTGGATGTCCAAGATGCCGAAGCGCGCGCAACCGACAGCCCCGTTGCAGGCAAAACGGTGGTCTTCACCGGAACTCTGGAACGCATGACACGCGCCGAAGCGAAAGCGCGGGCGGAAAGCCTGGGTGCCAAGGTCTCAGGCTCGGTCAGTGCCAGGACGGATATACTGGTCGCCGGTCCGGGTGCGGGGTCCAAGGCCAAAAAGGCCGCCGATCTGGGCATTGAGACCATGGACGAA
>CBDTVH010000283.1:0-3986 GCA_965363665.1 uncultured Yoonia sp.
CCCAAAGGATCCATCGGTTGTCCCGGACTTGATCCGGGATCTATCCCCCGCCGAGGCTTGAAACCGGAAAAGGAAAAACGACATGGCTCTTCCAGAGTTCTCCATGCGTCAGCTGCTTGAAGCAGGCGTACACTTTGGCCACCAGACAGCGCGCTGGAACCCAAAGATGGATCAATACATCTACGGATCGCGCAACGGCATCCACATCATGGACCTCACACAGACTGTTCCAATGCTGGACCAGGCGTTGCAGGTTATTCGCGACACCGTCGCCAAAGGCGGTCGCGTTCTGTTCGTCGGCACCAAGCGTCAGGCAGCCAAGCCAATCATGGAAGCCGCCGAGAAATCGGCACAGTTCTACATGAACCACCGCTGGTTGGGTGGCACGCTGACAAACTGGCAAACCGTTTCGCAGTCCATCAACCGTCTGAAGGCCATCGACGAAGCCTCTGCCAACGGCTTTGCCGGTCTGACCAAAAAAGAGCGTCTGGGCATGGAGCGTGAGCAGGGCAAACTGCAGGCGTCCCTGGGCGGCATCCGCGAAATGGGCGGTGTGCCTGATCTGCTGTTCGTCATCGACGTCAACAAAGAAGACCTGGCCATCGCCGAAGCCAACAAGCTGGGCATCCCTGTTGTCGCGATCGTCGACACCAACTGTTCGCCTGCGGGCATCGACTATGTCATCCCCGGCAACGACGACGCCGCACGCGCGATCGCGCTTTATACCGATCTGGCCGCACGTGCCGCCCTTGACGGCATGACAGCACAGCTGGGTGCCGCAGGCGTCGACATGGGCGAGATGGAAGAGCTGGCAGAAGAAGTTGTCGCTGACGAAGCCGCCGCAGAAGCCGCCACAGCGGGATAAGCACCGCATACAGTCTGGGGCAGGGGCCATGCGCCCCGCCCGCACCCCCTGAAATACCTCCAAAGGAGAAGTAACATGGCAATCACCGCTGCAATGGTGAAAGAGCTGCGCGACAGCACAGGCGCAGGCATGATGGACGCCAAGAAGGCGCTGACCGAAAACGACGGCGACATGGAAGCCGCCGTTGACTGGCTGCGCCCCAAGGGTCTGGCGAAGGCCGCAAAGAAATCCGGCCGTACGGCTGCTGAAGGCCTTGTGGCTGTCGCTGTGTCCGGTGGCAAAGGTGTGGCTGTCGAAGTCAACTCCGAGACGGACTTTGTCGGTAAGAACGCTGATTTCCAAAAGATGGTCGCTGGCATCGCCCAGGTTGCTTTGGGCACGTCCAACATCGACGAACTGAAAGCTGCCGACATGAACGGCAAATCCGTCGAGCAGACGGTCACGGATGCAGTCGCAGTTATCGGCGAAAACATGTCCGTGCGCCGCATGGCAGCACTTGAGGGCGGCAATGTCGTCAACTACGTGCACAACGCAGCGGCCCCCGGGATGGGCAGCATCGGTGTTCTGGTCGCGATGACCGGCGATAACGAAGCGTTCGGGCGTCAGGTTGCGATGCACATCGCGGCTGCAAACCCTGCATCCTTGTCCGAAGCCGACCTTGACCCGGCAGTGGTCGAAAAGGAAAAGCAGGTTCAGATGGACATCGCCCGCGAAAGCGGCAAGCCGGAAGCCGTGATCGAAAAAATGATCGTCGGCCGTATGAAAAAGTACATGGCCGAAGTTACATTGCTGAACCAACAGTTCGTTGTGAACCCAGATGTGACAGTCGGTCAGGCTGCAACTGAAGCAGGCGTCGAAGTGACAGGTTTTGTCCGTCTCGAAGTGGGCGAAGGCATCGAAAAAGTCGAAGAAGACTTTGCCGCAGAAGTGGCCAAGCTGAACGGCTAAATCCATCGGCAGAACAAATGTCAGGGCCCATCGCAAGCGGTGGGCCTTTTTTGCTGGCCTGTACCGAAGCCGAAAAACGGCCCGCATACAATACACACGCGCGGGCCGTTTTCCCTTTTCAGGGGAGAAAAGAGCGACACCGATCCCGGAAGAAGGCCGGTGCCGCTACGATGGACGTGCCGATCCGATTACGGGACGAGGATCCAGCACGTATCGTTAGTGCTGACGTGAATGGGCAAACCCACCACGCCAACATCCGGTTACCCGGACAGGACCACAGAGCCTTGAAATGACAAGGTTTATAGCCCCACGTTCCCAGGCCTAAGGCCACCACTCACGGAACATCTTCATGGTGGCAGTTAACCTAGCGTCATGAAAGTAAGGTAAACCTGACCATTTGGAAAATTTTCTGATTTTGGACCCTGCGTCAAACGCAACAAGATTGCTTAAAGGGTGTCTGGATCCATCACGAACATCTGGTTGTAGAACGCCGCTTTCAGAACCGCTTGTGCCGTCGTTTCCACATCAAGCGCTTCACGCGCCAGCCGCAGGTGTTTTTCCACCGTCGCAGGGGTCAGGCCCAGCAGTACCGCGATATCCTGCGTGGTTTTCCCGTCGCCGACCCACTGCAACACTTCGCGCTGCCGCTTGGTCAGGTGGCGTTCGCCCGAATAGGGCAGGGTCAACAGTTTCAGATGCATCACATTGTTCATCACGATGATTTCCTCACCGTGCTTTGCCCAGACCTGCTCGACCGCGTCCTGCGTCATGCCGGGTTTCGCCGTCAGGGCAATCGCCCCTTTGGTACGTTCCGAAATCGAGCGGAAGCTGATCGTGTAACCGGCGGTGACATTCATGGACTTGTTGAACTCCATCACCCGCAATTCGCTGGGTGTCAGGTTGTCGACCCGGTTCATATCCATCATCCAGCGCCAACTGCACGCGCCATTGTTGGCCAGCGCCCAACGCAGCATCGGCGCGTGATAATAAAGGCCCTCATCAAAGAAAACCCGCATGTATTCAGGGCTTTGCGTGGACAAGAGCACCCAATCCTGCGGATCGCCAAGGCCGGTGGACGTGCGATAGCGCGTAAAGCCATACATCAGACGGTCAAAGCCATAGGTTGCCATCTGACGGGTGTGTACGTCCCATAGCTGTTCGACCGTCCGGGCGTTGGTCAGTTTATCAAGCTGGCTCACAAGCGCCGTCATTGTGCCTCTCCGATATATGACAGAATAGCATCCATCGCGAGCGGATAGCCCGCCGCGCCAAAGCCGCAAATCTGCCCCACGGCGACCGGCGCGATATAGGATTTATGGCGAAATTCTTCGCGGGCGTGAATATTTGACAGATGCAGTTCGATGACCGGGATCATGATACTTGAAATCGCATCCATCAGCGCGACGGACGTATGTGTATAGGCACCCGCATTCAGGATGATCCCGTCATGCGTGCCGCGCGCCGCATGAAGCATATCGACCATCTCGCCCTCGTGGTTACTTTGGGCAAACACGATGTCAACGCCGAGCGTCTTTGCCTTTGCGTGGCAAAGCGCCTCGATGTCGGCAAGTGTGGTAGGGCCGTAAACCTCGGGCTGGCGGGTGCCAAGCAAGTTCAGATTGGGGCCGTTGAGAATAAGTATCGAGCGGGTCATATTGTTTCTCTAACAGCTTTAATCAATTGGGCAAAACGGATTTCAACGGCAAGCCTGTCAAACGCGACGGTTACACATGCCAGATGATCATGAAACGGGATCGTCAGGCGCGCTTTGGCAGGTTTTCCTATACTCAGCGACATGACGCGTTAGATAAAGCGGCAGGATGATTCGAGCGGCTTTTGACCCTGCCAGATAGTGTCGCGAAAACTGTGGAAGCGAAATTTAGGACTTTATGAATTTGTCGTCAAAAACCGGTCGGATCTTTGGCTCTCGGAAAGACGGCTTGGGCGCGCGGCTTTTGCTGATGCTGAACTGCATGAAGGTGGCGCAGCAGTTTGATGTGCCTTTCGTGATCTATTGGCCCACAGACGAAAGCCTGGCCGAAAACATGCAACATCCGGAAAAGCTGTTCTCCAAAGCGATGATGGACAGGCATTTCATCTCGAAAGACAGGTACGCCAAGGACAGCAAGACAGCTGTCCCGTTGTGGACGTTTCTTGCAGACAAAAAACCCGG
>CBDTVH010000284.1:0-3985 GCA_965363665.1 uncultured Yoonia sp.
GCAATGGTGATAAAGGCCGTCGCCATCTCGGGCCCATTTGGCAGAACGATGGCAACCCGATCGCCACGCCCGATGCCAGCCTCATGAAGCGTCGCCGATACTGTCTCTGCAAGCGATCTCAGATCACCATAACGCAACCAATCTCGATCAGGTGCGCCGATTGCGTTCGCGTTGCCGGGGTGGTTGGCCAGTAATGCCTTAAGCGTATTTGACACTTCAATTCTCCAGTCAATTCATGATGCAACCGTAGCGCAACTGCCTCCGATTTCAATGAATTATGTAAGGCCTCATCGTAGCAACTCCTACGCTCTGATAACCCGTTCGCTGTTCCCGTTAGACCGCTGAAAGGGACACTAAGCAGAGCTGCGCACCGCGCCTGCGATAAGTCGCCTTGGTGCCAAAAAACCGATGCTGAACAGATCGCGCGCGTGCAGTGAATGTCCGATCTGACGGGTGGCGCGCCATCTGTCCTGGGGCGGGTGAATGTCGGCAATTGGCTGCAAGGCAGCTGAACAATTTAAGGTTGAATATGCAGCCTCCAAGGCGTCGATGATCCGATACCGCGGGGCGTGGTTGTTTGACATTTTGGGCATTTGGGCGCATAATATGCCCGATATTTAAGCATGCTTTCTTCGACTTATTTCTAGATGCGGCCACTGGCCATGACGTTCGCAAGGCGCCTGATTTGGTGCAATCAGCGTGTCGACACTGCACAGATTAAGGTTTCAAAACGGAGGCTTATTTCAGCTATGTCTATTCCTTTTCAAATCGTTTCGGGCCGTATCACGCAACAGGAAAACGGCCAACCCATCCACGGATTACTGGTTAAGATTCGCGCCGTATTCGGTAGCGCATGGACCAGCAAGAAAGACTGCAAAATAGATCTTGGCTGCGTCCTGACAGCGGCCGACGGCCATTTTGCGCTTACCGTCAGCCGTTCGCGGATCCCTGAACATTGCCATTGCGAGGGGCCAATGGAACTGCGCATGAAACTGCGTGACCGTGACGGAAAGACCATCCACAAGGCGCGGCTGAAGGTGGATGACTGCTCATGCGTTAATCAAATAAAATTCGACGCCGCCGTTTCGGCAAAAGACCTGGTCTGCCACCTGAGCCGCCCGCTAAGCTGGGCTGCGCCGGAAACCCCGTTTCTGCCAGAAAGCATTCTGGACGATATTGAGGAAGCGCTTGAGCTTGCTGATGCGGGTCGTTTGTTGCGGAAAAGCCGGCACCTTTTCGAATGTATTCGCCCGACGCTTGCGATTTTCGATAATGCATTGGGTGATGCATGGCAGGTTCTGGACGGCAATGTTGCCGCAAAGCGGCGATACGTGGATGTCCTGAACGCACTGTGTGCGACATCAACGCCGGGGTGCGGTTGTGCATCCGGTGATGATGTAGGGGATGTCTTGCAGAAGGTATTTGCCGAAGACTGCGACGGTGATGACTGCAAACCCGTCAAATCCAAGCACACGTCGGCCTGCTGCTCGGATAATGTGTGTCCGACCGAAAAGTCGTTGATCGCCGACGCAGATCTGAGCCTGATGATTTTTGCAGCGATGCACGTGTCCTGCGGCCACAAACCAACAATGGTCAAATACGTCGGCGCGCTGCTTGAGCAGCTTTGCCGTTTTCAGGTGCTGACCGCGCTGCACGCAGCGGCCGTCGATCTGATTTGCAACAAACCTGATGCAGAACGGCACTTTCATGATTTGCTCGAATACGTCGTGTGCATCTGCAACGGCCAATCCCACTGTGGCCAGGTGCCATGCTGCCCGCTTTGTGTGCGCCAACCCATTCTGGACTGTATCACGGATGCCTACCGAAACTGGTGCAGCATTGAATGCTACACGGTAAACAAAATCAATCCGCAGCGCGCTTGCCCCGGTGACACCGTCGCAATCTGTGGCTGCGGCTTTGGCGACGTCGCCGGCCAGGTGCAGTTTATCCAGCATGGCAGTATGTCACCCGGACCGATCGCGGTGCAGACATCATGGTCGGACAAGCGCATCTGCGTGGTTGTGCCGACCAGTGCGGGTTGTGGTTTGACCATCATCCCACCAGCCCGAACCATCAACGTTTGTGATCGGTTTCTGGATTACCGTGCAAGCGGCAAAATGCTGGCTGAGTTCGAAGGCACAAGTGCAGACATCCTGAAATTCATCGTCAAGGGACATCAGAACGATGACTGCCTCTTGCCCGGCGAGGTTTTGAAAATCCGTTGGAAGGTATGTGCGGCTGACAGTGTCACCATCCGGATCGTGAACACCGAAACCGGTGCAGTGATCGCGCAGCTGTCACCGGCCCCCGATCTTGGGCGCTGGGATTTTGACCAAACCGACTTTGACCAGACCACCCGCGTTCGCGTCGAGATCGTCGCAACCGGTCAATGCGCACCGGTCACGGTCAGCCAGGGTCTTGATCTTGTGTTCCAGAACCCGCCTGATCTGTCCATCGACGGGATAGAGGTTACCCAAGCGATCCAGTATTTCCGCGCCAACCAGCACCTGACTGATCCTGCTGATCGCGGTCCGGATAACTCTTTGCAACTTGTCGCCGACAAATCCGCCTGGGTGCGAACGTACCTGCGCAGCGGACAGGATCCCAATTTCGACAACGGGCAACTTGGCAACGTCGGGGGGACACTTCAGGTTGAACGCCGCACTGGTGGCGTCTGGTCCACGGTGGCGAATATTGTGCCGGTGAATGCGCCGATGACCGCGCAGGATAGTTTCTCCAGCTACGACGCCGAGCGACGTGACATTGACGCGACACTGAACTTCATCATCCCGGCCAACGTTATGACCGGGTTGTTGCGCCTGTCGATCAGCGTCTCATCACCTGATGATTGCTATGGCGGCAGCGACACAGCCCAACAGCTTGTCGATGTCGACCTTGAACAAGAGCTGCGGCTTGCTGCTGTGACAATCGGCTATGAGGGCCCACCAATGGGTGGCGGCGCTGACATCACGCTGCCTGCACCCAATGCAGCACAGGTTGCAGCGGACACAAGCTTTGCGCTTCGAGTATTCCCTGTGGGAAGCACGCCGAACGTGCGGATCATCGACACCCAAACCACGACACAAGGGCTGACAAACAATGCCTTTCCTGCTGGCGGGTGCGATCCGAACTGGACGCCGATCCTGAACTTCGTGGCCAATGCGCGGACCAATGACGGCAATCAGGCCGATTGGCTTTACTATGGTCTGGTAAATGCGGCGATCCCGCGGTCGCATGGCAATACGGGATGTGCCAGCGGTGGAAACGGTGCTGGCCTGTCAGGCAGCGCCATCACCCTCGCGCATGAATTGGGCCATCAGGCAGGCCTGCCGCATGCGCCGTGCGGCACTGTCGGTACGCCCAACGCAAGCTATCCACTCTACGAGCCTTATGACACCGGCATGACAACGACGGACATGAACGGGAACACCGTCTATTCGGATGCCAGCATCGGGGAATACGGCCTTGATAATAATGACGGGACAATACACCGGCCCGCAAACAGCGAGGATTTGATGGGCTATTGTGGTCCGCGGTGGGTCTCGATCTTCACGCATAACTACATGCTGAACCGCGCTGAATTTGATCCTGTTGCGCTTGCAACAGGTGTGTCTGGTGGCAATGCCGCAGGGGGTGGGGCAATGGAAGTCGACAGGCAAGATCAGATACGTCCATTCGTGACCGTTGTCGGTGCGATAGATGCGGACATGCAGGTCTCGATTGCAAGCCTGGTACGGGTGCCAACCCGGCCATTGCGCATGTCGGGTGCGCGTACCGATCTGGTGCTCCAGATGATCGACGACAAAGGTGAAGTGATTTCCTCCGCACCGGTCTTCACGATCGACAACCACGACGCTTTTGGTGATGGTTGCGGTTGCGGCGGGGGCGGCAAAAAGGATCCCTCCAAGCCGCCCTATAGCTTCATCGCAGCAATGGGGGACGTTGATCCCGGCTCTGCAATCCAAATTTGCCAAGGCGATGAGGT
>CBDTVH010000285.1:0-3981 GCA_965363665.1 uncultured Yoonia sp.
TCATCGACCATCGCCTGCATGTTCTCGTCGCGGATGCCGAAGGAGTATTCGGGGAACATCCAGCCGGGGTTGGCGATGGGCATGTAGGGAAAGGCCTGCCCGATCACCGCGATTTTCACACCGCCGCGTTCGAAGAACTGATAAGGCGCGAAATCCTCGGCGGGTTCGTCCCATTCGGCGTCAAAGATGTTCTGACCCAATGCTGCAAAGGGCAGATCACCGACAATATCGCGCACGCGGTCGGACCCAAGCGTGAATTCCCAATGGAAGGTCATCGCATCGGGTTTCAGCAGGTTCATGATATTGACCACGTCCTGCCCTTCGGTCTGATAGCAGGTATAGGAGCCGTGCCATGTATCGCCACCATCCAGCAGCAGGGCATCCGGACGATCCGCGCGGATGCTGTTGACCACGGTGGCGACGCGGTCCATCCCGCCCATCCGGCCATAGACCTGACCCAGTGCTGCGAAATCGTCATAAGTCAGCGCGTAGTGCGAGGCGCTGCCGTCGTCGATTCCATACAACTTGCGAAAATCCGCGCCGGTGATATGCGGCACCTCGCCCTTGTTCGGACCGACACCAAGGTTGATCTCCGGCTCGCGAAACCAGATCGGTTTCAGTTGGGCGTGAATGTCTGTGATGTGGATCAGCGATACATTTCCGAACGTATCGAACTGCAGCAGATCGCTTTCAGACAACGCCTGTTGCGCTGCCAACTTGCCCCAATTTCCAAAACCTGAAGCGCCGACAATCGCGGAAGCGGCCATGCTGGCTTGCAGAAAATCGCGTCGAGATATCATTTGACCAGTCTTTCTCATTTGTATTCATATTCCATTTTATGAATGGGATATGAGACGAGAAGGCCCGCTCCTCCGATGAAAAAGCGGGCCCTTGGGAGGAATATCAGTTGCGGACCGAGGGGCCTTCGACCGACAATCCGTTGCCGCGTGAAGCGACATAGAGTTCAAGTGCGATCATTTCCTCGACACCCACGCCGTATGTTTCTGCACGCGTGTCACGGATGCAGCCACGGAAACGGGACTGCACACCGTTCAGCTTGGCATTTTTCAGACGGTAAGTCGGGAAACCGTTGATCTGCCCCTGGCTGAGGTGGTCGGCGCGGATGTTGTTGCCGTAGTTGTCCTCATGACAATTTGCACATGACAGATCCAACTGGCCAAAGCGGGTGTAGTAGATGTCCCGCCCCTTTTCCCACATCGACTGTGCAGGTCCGTCGGTCGCGACATCAATGGTCATGCCCCGCGACACAGAGGCAATCAGCGCCTCCATATTCAGCATCTCGGCGCCGTCGTATTTCCACTCTTCGGCACCCATCTGCTCTGTGCGGCAGCCATTGACCTGCATGGCAACCGTGCGCACTTCACCGGCGTCTTCGTTCCATTTGGGATAGACGGCACGTACGCCAGCCAGTTCCTCGGGCGCACCGTGGCAGGACGCACAGGACTCGCCTGCACTACCCTCGACCGTGTTCCACGCCTCGATGGCATCATCGACAAAGATCATGCCGGGGTTTTCAAAGTCGTCCATCTGCAACGCTTGCGTTTCGCTGGACCGGAAAACCCAGCCGGAATAGATCGTGCTGAGGTTTTCAAGATGTTCGGGCGCGTCTGTCCGCACCGTAATCTCGATTTCATCGTTTATGACCAGGTTGGCCTCTTCGTCCGCGTGTACCGCATAAGCGCCAAAAAGCGCGAGGGCGGCAACACCACCTCTAAACACCGATTTCATTGACATTGCCCTCCCTGGCCGTTGCTTTGTCGTTATCCGACCGTGATCTCTTTGGTGTCCGTGTAGACGTCGCCGTCATCGTCGTACCACGTGAATTCAAACGTGCCCGTTTCGGGCACAATGGCCTGAAATTCAAAATACGGGTTGGTCGAAATCGCAGGTTCCAACGTGACATCAATCACGGTTTCACCGTTGAACGTGCAGGTGAAGCGGTTGATGATCGAGCGTGGAATGACGTTGCCGTCACCGTCCTTGCGCTGACCGGATTCCATCGGGTGACTGATCAATGTCTTGATCGTGATCTCTTCACCGGCGGTTGCGTCACGGGGGACGCGGACGCGGGGTTTTACATTCTCTGCCATTTGTCTCTTATCCTCGTTTAGCCGCCGCAGCCGCCGATTGTGACTTTCACTTCCTGACTGGCCTGCACAAAGCTGCCGTCAGGCATACGGGCGATGGCGATGACGTCCTGCGTGCCAGCCAAGCGGATCCGCGTTGCGGCCGATTGCGATGCAGCCAGTGGGCCAAAGTTGAAGGTTGCTACCGAAGGGGTTGGATTGCCTGCCGCGAAGACGACAATCGCCTCAGCCCCGGGGGCGTTGACCTCGATCGGCACGGTATTGCCGTTCTCGGCGATTTCTGGCGCGATCAGTGTAATACCCTCAGAGCCGACTTCGGCACCGCCGGTAAACGCGGCGACCTGGTCTTCAACGGCGGCAAATGCCTTGAAGGGCATGACAGCTGCGACCGCGGACCCGAGCGCCATCATAAGCGTGTGTCTGCGTGTAAGTTTCATGTTCTCTCCTGTATGTCTGCTGGTTACAGATCAGTCTTTGAGTGTCTGAAGATATGCGACGACATCTTCGATTTCCTGGGCGGTCAGCAGTGGATCAAGCTCGCCCTCGGCGGCTTTCCCGGTAAAGCCGTTTCCGGGGCGGATAAAACCGCTGGTCCGGTAGAAAGCTGGCATGATCGTGCCCTCGTACGTCATCTTGGCATTCGCGATGATGCCGCGCAGTTCTGCGGCGGTACGAACCTCGCCGATGCCATCAAGAGACGGGCCGACCTCTCCGTGGAACGGGTATTCTTCCAAAGCTGTGACCTGATGGCAGGCGATACAGTTGCCCTTCCCGCGGTTCACCATGATTTCCAAGCCTGCCGCCGGATCACCAGGCTGACCGGTCAGAGACGCTTCGATTTCGCCATATTCACTGTAGGCAACTTCATCAGGCGATACGCCTTGGGCGAATCCTGCAGTCGCAATGGCGATCAAAACAGCGGCGTTCTTTAGATGCTTCATGGTCCCTCCCCGGATCAGTGCTCCCTTGGGTATACCGTAGACCACAGATCGAGAGAGTCGCAACAACAAAATCAACTATTTGAATATTTGAAAGTACATCACTGGTTTTACTCTGTTATTCCCTGCTCTTGAATGATGCGTGCATGGTATTTCTGGAACGGCTCATCGCCCAGATACCCTTCCTCATTGATCCAGTTGAGCAGGTTCAACGTGGTCCACCGCCCGAAAGCCCCAGGCATCACGGCGACAGCGGCCTGGGATGCGGTCTGCCCTTCCGGCACTTCTTGTGGGAAAAACATCATTGTGGGCGTAAACAGGGCATTCCAACGGCGCACCATGTCCTTTTCGGGCAAGGTGGTGCCATCAAAATCCGTCACCTCGACATCGCCGAACATGTTGATCTGAACGACAAAGAAATTGTTATTCAAGGCTGCGGAAATCTGTGGTTCGGGAAAGACTTCTTCGTGCATCTTGGTGCAATAGATGCAACCGCGCTGTTCGATGATCACCATCAACCGCTTGCCTTCGGCGTTTGCCTCTTCAAGGTCCTCGCGCAGATCCTTGAACGTATCGCGCATCCAGTCGGCTTTGTGCAGCCCGTCGTCGCCCAATGTGGCGGCAAATACTGGCAGGGCAAAGATGATCGCGGCTGCGCTCAGTATCGAACGAAAAAACATGGTCAGTCCTCCTATCCAAGATTTCCAAAGGCAGGGAAGACCTCGATCATCCACTGCGCGATATAGTTTACCGAATTGGTTGCGATCAGCACGGCAAATACGATCAGCATCAGGCCCATCGCATCGCGAGCCGGATTTTGCAAAAAGGGCCCGACCTGCTCGTACAGCTCGTCCGCGATCCCGGCCGGGTGGGTGTAGCCGCTCAGGGGCCAAATCTGCGGGAAAAAGAGCTCCAGCGCTTTGCCGTCCGCCGAA
>CBDTVH010000286.1:0-3968 GCA_965363665.1 uncultured Yoonia sp.
CAAAGAAGGTGCAGGCGCCGGCGGCGGTATGCCCGACATGGGCGGCATGGGCGGCATGATGTAAATCGGTTCTGCCTTCGGGCGAAACGATACACATCCCGACAAAGAAGGGCGGTTCCGACAGGGACCGCCCTTTTCTTTTGCCGCGTTCCGGTATCAACTCGGCCCGCACGAAGCGGAGGATACTATGGAACGGATCGGGGTCATCGGACTGGGCCGCATGGGCAGCGCGATTGCGCAACGCATGCAGGCCAAAGGCCACGCAGTTGTCGGCTGGACGCGCAGCGGGCGCACGATGGACGGCATCACCACGGCGCCTGACATCGCGACGCTGGTGGCAGACAGCGACACGCTGATCCTCAGCCTGTTGGACGACACCGCCGTGGCCGAAATGCTGGACGCCTGTCTGGAACTGGATCTGGCAGGCAAGCAGATCATCGAAACCAGCACAGTTGTCCCGACGCTCTTGCAGGACCGCATCGCCCAGATCAATGACAAGGGCGCGACCGCTGTGGATGCCCCGATTTCGGGTGGACCTGATCTGATTTCGACCGGCGCATGTGGTATCTTTATCGGAGGGGACGACGCAGCCACGACGCGCGCCAAATCAACCTTATCAGCCATTTCAGGACGGATTTTTCATGTGGGCCCTCTTGGAACCGGCCTGGTGATGAAGACAATCAACAACAGCATGTTGCAATGCTATTTCAGCGGTCTGGACGACATGATGCCCCTGGCAAAACGTGCCGGTATTCCGCTTGAGACAGCCATCGGCATTCTGTCCGGTGGACCGGCCGGTGTGCCAATGATTGCCGACAGGATCCCGAAAATTCTGGGGCAGGACACAACCGTGGGCTTTACCATCGCCGCGGCGCACAAGGACAACGACGTCTTTCAAAGGGTCGCACAGGCCTACGGGCTGACGTCACCGATGCTGATCCAGTCAGGCGAACGACAAAGGGTCGCCCTTTCGGAAGGGATGGGCGAAGACGACCCCGCCGCGCTTGTTTCAGTAGCGTATCACCGTGGCTGACAGGGTGATCGGACCCAGCGCATGAGGCTTTTTGCCCTTGTCGCGCTGATCATGTGCGCTTTTGCGGCCAATTCGATCCTCAACCGGATCGGTGTGGCCTTGCAAGGCATGGACCCGATGGATTTCGCGACGGTGCGAACGGGTGCCGGTGCCGGGATGCTGTGGGTGCTTGTCATGATGCGCAAGGCACCTCGGCCGGTTGTGTTTTCAGCCAAGCGGTTTGCGGGCGCTGCGGCATTGACTGTTTATATGATCGGGTTTTCCTGGGCCTACATTACGCTTGATGCAGGGCTTGGTGCGCTGATCCTGTTTGGTGTTCTGCAAGTCGTCGTGTTCGGTTGGGCTGTGTTTGAAGGCGGGACGATCCCCCTGCTGCGGTGGATCGGTGCCGTGATTGCGGTGTTGGGTCTTTGCGTGTTGCTTTGGCCGTCAGGCGACCAACCCGTTCCGTTGGGCGGCGCGATTTCCATGACAATCGCCGGGGCAGCTTGGGCGGTGTACACGCTGCTGGGCCGGGCAGAGCGTGACCCGCTGGGGGCCACGGCCAGTAACTTTTTGTTGTGCCTGCCGCTTGTCGCGGTCGCAATGATCTGGACGGGCGTTGGTGACATGCCATTTCCGGGGGTCATTACCGCGATCATAGCGGGGGCCATCACCTCGGGATTGGGCTATGCGCTGTGGTACCGCGCCCTGCCCTCCTTGCCGACAACGGTTGCTG
Organism: uncultured Yoonia sp.; assembly: GCA_965363665.1. Taxonomy (GTDB): domain Bacteria; phylum Pseudomonadota; class Alphaproteobacteria; order Rhodobacterales; family Rhodobacteraceae; genus Yoonia. The sequence goes on from CBDTVH010000286.1 coordinate 1,752, forward strand.
GAATTGCACAGTTAAGCGTACCGGTGATAGCGGTTGTCGCCGGCGTTATTTTCCTGGGCGAACCGCTGACACTGCGCTTGATCGTCGCTGGCAGCCTTGTCTTGGGTGGAATTGGTGTCTCGCTCAGTGCGCGACGCTAGGTTCTTGCGCTTTGGGGGTTTTGCGCCCGCCCACGAATGCTAACTTAGTGTCATGAAACTCTTGTGGGCGTCACTTTTTGGTATCTTTGTGTCGACTGCGGCAATCGCAGAGGAGTGTGTCGTCCTGCTGCATGGTCTGGCGCGGACCGAGATATCATTCACCCCGCTGCAACTGGTTCTTGAGGATGAAGGCTATCTGGTCGTCAACCGTGGCTACCCCTCTACGACTGCGAATATCCAGACGCTGGTTGACGAACATCTGGCCGAGGATGTCGCCGCATGTGGTGACCGTACCATCAATTTCGTGACACATTCGATGGGTGGCATCCTTGTACGCGCGTGGCTGACAAACAACCGGCCTGAAAAAATGGGGCGCGTTGTGATGCTGGGGCCACCGAATGGCGGGTCTGAGCTTGTTGATATCTTTGGCGATTTCGAACCGTTCCAATGGGTGAACGGCCCCGCTGGCCTGCAATTGGGGACCGCGGATGACAGCCTGCCAAACAGATTGGACGATCTGCCTTATGAGATCGGTATCATCGCCGGAAACCGGACGCTGAACCCGGTCTATTCCGCGCTGATCGAAGGCCCCGATGACGGCAAGGTTTCGGTCGCCTCAACCCGGTTGGAGGGGATGCAGGACCATCTGGTCTTGCCGGTGACGCATACCTTTATGATGAACAATCCGCTGGTCATCGAAGAGGTGCTGGCTTTTCTGCGCGATGGTGTCTTTGACCGCAGTCTCAGCCTGACGGGCATCATTTTCGGCATTGATTGATCGGCGTTCACTATCCGGGATTGCGCACTGACGGTCGCTAGGACGCGGGCCCAGTCACGCGATTGACGTGTCCCATCTTGCGCCCTGCCTTGACCTCGACCTTGCCATATAGGTGGATGGCAGCATCCGTCGTTGACAGCTCTGCAACACGGTCCATGTCGTCACCAATCAGGTTTTCCATTACCACATCAGAATGGCGCGTTCCGGCCCCAAGCGGCCAACCCGCAACGGCGCGAACATGCTGCTCGAATTGGCAGATTGTGCAGCCATTCTGTGTCCAATGACCAGAATTATGCACGCGCGGCGCGATTTCGGTGACAATCAAACCTTGCTGCGTGACGAACAATTCAAGGCCCATCACCCCGACATAGTCCAGCGCATTCAGTATCCGCGCGGCGATCAGCACGGCGTCAGTTCGTTGGCTGGATGTCAGCTTGGCGGGAACGGTCGTGGTGCGCAGAATGCCCGCCTCATGTACGTTTTCGCCAGGATCATAACAGGCGACGTCGCCATTTGGCCCACGCGCACCGATAACCGAGACTTCGCGGCTGAAGTCGACAAAGCCTTCCAGAATGGCTGGTGCCACCGCTATATCGCCAAAAGCCTGATCCGCATCGGCAAATGACATGATCCGCGCCTGCCCCTTGCCGTCGTACCCAAAGCGGCGCGTCTTGAGGATGGCCGGAGTGCCAATTGTGGAAAGCGCCGCGTTCAGGTCATCTGCATCTGCGACATCCGCAAAGGGGGCCGTTTGCAGCCCAAGATCCTGCAGAAACGTCTTTTCGGCCAACCGGTCCTGGCTGGTCGCAAGCGCCCGTCTGCCCGGGTGGATCGGCGCAAGTGTTTCAAGCAGATCAAGGGCGCTGGTGGGAATGTTTTCAAACTCGTAAGTGATGACGTCAACGGATTTGCCAAAAGCCGTCAGCGCGGCTGCGTCCTCATAACTGGCCGTTGTCACCTGATGCGCCACATCGCCCGCGGGGGCGTTGGTGCCGGGTTCAAAGATATGGGTTTTCAGGCCAAGGCGGGCAGCGGCGACAGACAACATGCGCCCCAGTTGTCCACCACCCAAGATGCCGATCGTGGCCCCGACGGGCAGTGGTTTAGTCATTGCTTGGCTCATCCGGGATTGAAGCGCTGAGAGCATTGCGCCAATGATCCAGCCGTTTTGCCAATGCGGGGTCCTGCAGGGCCAGAATACCGGCCGCCATAAGCCCACCGTTCTTGGCCCCCGCCGCGCCAATCGCCATGGTCGCCACCGGATAGCCGCGCGGCATCTGCAAAATGGAATAGAGGCTA
>CBDTVH010000287.1:0-3956 GCA_965363665.1 uncultured Yoonia sp.
CCTTCAATCGCAGCTTGGCAAAACTGCAAGGGATCTTTGCCAGTTATGCGTTCTTGTGGCGATAAGGCATCCGTCTAATTATCTGGGGTTCGGGCCCAGGTATGACAGATATCGTTACCGAGCGACCTGACGCTTTCCAATTCAAAACGGGGCGCGGTTGCTAGCCGGTCGACCCCCATCGCTGCAAGCATCGGCGTGCCTTCCGCCCCGATTGCTGTGCCCGCCGAGAATACGACCAGTTGATCCACCAGCCCCGCGCTCAGGAGTGAGGCCGCCAACATGCCGCCGCCTTCACATAACACGCGAGTCATCCCCCGCTGCGAAAGTGCGGCCATCGCCGACCTTGGATCGACTTGGTTAGACAGTGTCGCACAAGGCAGGCTGACCGCACCTTTGGCGGTCCACGCCGACACATCCGCCTCAGCGCCGTGACACAGCCAGACGGGAACTTGACCAGCCGTCTGGCCAAGCTGATTGTTGGCTGCAATCTTCATGGCGCGCGAAACGACGACGCGCACCGGTTGCTGTTCAATCCCAAGTCCGCGTACTGTCAGCGATGGATCATCCGCACGCACGGTCCCTGCACCGACCATCACCGCATCATGCCGGGCGCGCATCATATGGACGGCGCGGCGGGCCTCGGGGCCGGTGATCCATTGGCTTTCACCGGTCGCGGTTGCAATGCGGCCATCTAACGTGCCTGCCAGTTTCAGGGTCACGAAGGGCCGGTTTTGGGTCACCCGCAAAAGAAACCCTGCATGATCACGCATCGCTTGCGCCGCAAGAATGCCGGTTTCGACCGTAACGCCAGCATCGCGCAGCATCGTGATCCCGCGTCCCGCGACGCGACTGTCGGGATCATCGGCTGCGATAACAACGCGGGCGATCTTTGCGTCAATCAAGGCCTGTGCGCAGGGTGGTGTTTGCCCATGATGGGCGCAAGGCTCTAGCGTAACGTAGGCCGTGCCCCCCTCAGCGGCGGCGCGGGCCTGGGCAAGTGCGCGGGTTTCGGCATGCGGGCGTCCGCCATCAGCCGTCCATCCGCGTCCGACAATCCGCCCGTCTTTCACGATCACACAACCAACCGCAGGATTGGGCCAGACACGACCCATGCCGCGCCGCCCCAAGGTCAGGGCCAGCGCCATGAAGCGTGCATCAGCCTGGGGTGTCACGCCTCGTCTTCGTCTTTGCTTTCGGGGCGCAGTTCACTGACGAATTTATCAAAGTCATCTGCCGCCTGGAAGTTCTTGTAAACACTGGCAAAACGAACATAAGCCACAGTGTCGATCCGGGCGAGGCTTTCCATGACGATCTCACCGATGGTCCCTGATGGAATATCCGTCTCGCCCATGCTTTCCAGACGGCGCACGATGCCGCTGATCATCTGGTCAATGCGTTCGGGTTCTACGGGCCGTTTCTGCAACGCGATGCGGATAGAGCGTTCCAGTTTCGGGCGGTCGAAATCTTCGCGGCGCCCATTGGTCTTGATCACAACAAGGTCACGCAATTGCACACGTTCATATGTTGTAAAGCGCCCCCCGCAAGCGGGGCAGAAACGGCGGCGGCGGATCGCGACGTGATCTTCTGCAGGGCGGCTGTCTTTGACCTGTGTATCGACATTTCCGCAAAACGGGCAACGCATGTTCAGTCCTCATTCTTGTGATGGAGTCTATGGCTTGTGCCGCTGCCCCATTTATCCACAGGTACTATATGAGTGGACGCAGGTTTTGGGTAGTGGGGAAATGACGGCGCAAGATGCGGGACATAGCTGTTGCGATTAGGACTCAGGCCAAATGCGCCGCAACATTGCGACGGTGCGGTCTGTCGCGATGTTCAAAAAGATAAATGCCCTGCCATGTGCCAAGCATCATTTTGCCGTCGGTGATCGGAATACTGAGGTGCGTTGGCAACAAGGCGGCCTTGATGTGCGCAGGCATGTCATCGGGACCTTCGTAGGTATGGGTCAGATACGACATGCTGGGGTCTGTTGTCGGCGGCACCAGACGGGCGAAATAGTTTTGCAAATCCGTTTGCACTTCCGGGTCTGCGTTTTCCTGAATGACCAAACTGGCCGATGTGTGCTGGATAAACAGCGTCAAAAGGCCGTTTCCGGTGACCCAATCAGCGACGAGGTGGGTAAATTCATAAAGGCCAGGACCTGACGTGGCGATTTCAAAACGCGTCTGCATGGGTTCAGCATCACCGGGCCAATCGAAAAGCGCAACTACTGTTCCGCGCAAGCCAGTGCAGTTTGCGTCTGAGTGCCTTGCCACTGCCCATGATCCGGCAACGCAAGTATATCTGCCAGCAACGGCGTCATCTGCACCGCGCATACACCTGCGTCAGGCGCAACTTGGGGTGTCGAAACAGCAGCTTTCGTAACGGTCGGCGGGGCCGGATCAAAGCTGTAAGCATGGGCAGGCGTAAAGGTGACAGAAAGCATCGCGGCAGCCAAAGAGATGGAGAGTTTCGTCATGACGACATCCTTTCGTCAATAGGATGTGCGCCTGACGGCAGGTTACTTCAACCTGCTGAAACCGCATGTCACATGATCGTAAATGCACATGAGTGCGGCGTGAGGGTCTGTAACCTAGCCAAACAACCGCTCACCCTGCTCGTCGATGACCTGCTTGGCCTTGGCAAGCGCTGCATCATCGGCCTGTTCTTTGGTTTGCAGCACGTCGGAACGGATCAGCAGATGCTCTTTGCCGTCCTTGGCGATCGTTGCCGTCAAACGCCACCCACCGCTTTCCTTTTGGGAGGCGGGCGTGATGGCGAAATCTTTGTAGGTCTCGGAGGGGGCAGCGGCTGCCGCTTTGCCGCCACCGAAGAGTTTTGAGAAAAGGGGCATTGGACCTCGCGTGTTCAACTGACAGACCTAGTTTAGCGCGATTCCGCCGAAGGTGGTCATCTTATCCTTCGCGGCATCAAACTCACCGCGCATCGCGTAGTTATAGCCGAAACCCACTGACATTGCGGTAATGCCCAATAGTTTCACGATGTCCATATGCAGTTGCAAAGCAGGTATGTAGGATGCATCAGGCTGAAACACTTTAATTATATCCTCCTCCGCTACCCCCGCGCCAAGCGCTGCATAAGCCGCCGGGTTGACCAGCTTTGGTCTCATGTCCTTTAGCGAAGGGTTTTCCACGAAATATCCCGGAGCAGAGTTGTAAGACCCGATCATCGCACCTGTTTGATAGACATCGACGGACAAGATATCATCATCGTGGTTTAGGAATGATATCGCAGAGGCAGGCAGGGTTCCGGTAATCAAGTGCCCCAACATATCAATCTCTGTCTGGTTCTGTGTCTCAATATGGGGCGTCGCAACGACCAACCACCCGCTTTTATCATCAACGAGAATACCTCCGCTGCCGGCATTCTCAAATACCTGTAAAAGAGAGGTGGGGTCGTCGGATCTTACGCAGATGTTGACATAGAAATTGCCCATCGCACTACTGATCCAGAAACGACCGCAACTTTCTGCTCCGGCTCGGATGCTTCAACTTCCGTAACGCCTTCGCTTCAATCTGCCGGATACGTTCGCGCGTGACGCTAAACTGCTGGCCCACTTCCTCAAGAGTGTGGTCGGTGTTCATGCCGATGCCGAAACGCATCCGCAACACACGTTCCTCGCGCGGGGTAAGCGACGCTAGAACCCGCGTTGTCGTCTCTTTGAGGTTTTCCTGAATGGCACTGTCCAACGGCAGGATCGCATTCTTGTCCTCGATGAAGTCACCCAACTGGCTGTCTTCCTCGTCACCAATTGGTGTCTCAAGGCTGATAGGCTCCTTGGCGATTTTCATCACCTTGCGGACCTTTTCCAACGGCATTTGCAGCTTTTCTGCCAATTCCTCTGGCGTCGGTTCGCGGCCGATTTCGTGCAGCATCTGGCGACCGGTGCGGACCAGCTTGTTGATCGTCTCGATCATGTGCACAGGAATACGGATCGT
>CBDTVH010000288.1:0-3946 GCA_965363665.1 uncultured Yoonia sp.
TGCAGCCCGGTCAGGTCATGAGCACCGATCACCTGCGCGCCCTGACCAATGATCCGGTGCTGATGACCCGCATTGCGGCCGTACATGCCTTGGGCGATATCTGGGCGATGGGCGCGAAACCGCAAGCCGCGACCGCCAGTCTGATCCTGCCACGCATGTCGGCAGAGTTGCAGGAACGGACCATGGCAGAAATCATGGCGACCGCGTCAGAGGTTTTTGCTGCCGCAGGAGGCAGGATTATCGGGGGACATTCGTCCTTGGGTGATGAATTGACCATCGGCTTTACGGTGACCGGATTGACCAAAAACCCGATCACGCTGGCAGGTGCGAAACCGGGTGACAAGCTGATCATCACCAAGCCTATTGGCAGCGGCACGATCATGGCCGCCGAGATGGCTGGGAAAGCCAAGGGTGCTGACGTCATCCGCTGTCTTGATCTGATGACACAGGATCAGGCCGCAGCCTCACGCATCTTGGGCAAAGCACATGCAATGACGGATATCACCGGCTTTGGGCTGGCCGGACATCTGCGCGGCATCTGTGATGCATCCGGCGTGGGGGCTGTCCTTGAACTGGATGCGATCCCGTTGATGGACGGGGCGCTGGCGCTTTCGGCGGCGGGGGTGCGGTCGACCTTGTTCGAGGATAATCGGATCGGAGCAGGTGCGATCAAGGGCCCGGTTTTTGATCTGCTGTTTGATCCTCAAACGGCAGGCGGGCTTTTGGCGGCAGTCGCGGCGCAGTCAGTTGATGCTGCGATCAAGAAGCTGCAAGACGCGGGCTACGATGCCGCTGTCATCGGCGAGATGACCGAAGGATCACAGATCAATACGCGTTGACCGCAGCCGCAATACCATCTGCTGCGCGTTCCTGCCCGGCGTCGTCGAGTGCGTCCGCCGATATCTCGGCCAAGACCTCACGTTCATCAATCCGGCGCGATTTGGCATAGGATGGGTCGTAGTGATCCACCATCAACGCGTGTGACAGATCAACCAAGGCGCCCTCTTGTGACAAGCCCACCCAACGATCCACCGTGGCATGACCACGCAGGCGGCGCAGGGGGGCAAGCTTTTTGGCGACGACTACGGGGTCTTCGATCACCTCGCGATAGGCGCGGGCCAGATAGGCGGCGCGCGCATCCAGTGGGGCCTGAATGACAATGCGCGGTGACGACAGCATCGCCGCCCAAACGGACGCGGGGACAGCAATCCGCCCGATCTTGCTGCTTTCGGCTTCGACCACGACAGGGCGGGCCGGGTCCAGCTTGCTGAGTGCGACGGCAAGTCCTGTCTCAAACGCCTTTTGTGACGGCTGACCACCCGGCATTTCGCCCAGAAGCGAGCCGCGATGGCCCGCCAACCCTTCCAGGTCGATCACCTGAACGCCGCGCGCGGCAAGGCGCGGCAGTATCTCTGTCTTTGCGGTGCCGGTGTAGCCATCCAGCAGGATAAGGCGGTGCACCAAAGCGTCGTCATAAAGGCTGGCCTTTACCAACCGCCGAAAGGCCGTATAGCCGCCTTTCACCGTGTCGGCCCGCCAGCCAATCTCGGTAAGTAGCGTAGAAAACACGCCCGACCGCTGGCCGCCACGCCAGCAATAGACCAACGGCTGCCACGCGCCGTCCTTTTCCATCAGAGGGCCGTCGATGTGATCGGCGACGTTGCGAATAACCATGCCCGCACCGATCTTGCGCCCGTCAAAGGCGCTGATCTGCTTGTAGATCGTTCCCACTCTGGCGCGTTGTTCATTCGATAGCGCAGGCAGGTTGATGGCACCGGGAATATGATCTTCGGCAAATTCAGCAGGTGATCGGACGTCGATCACGGTGTCAAACCCGTGGTTCAGGATCGCATCAAGACTGGTGAATTCAATCGGCATAGCAAAGGTCTACGGCAGTTGAGCGCGGGGCAAAAGGCCGAATACCCATTGCGGGGTTTTGTCCCGCGTCCTAGCGTGACCGCATGAATTACGAAGACCTGCATTTGATCACGCGCTGGGCGCAAGTTGTACAACTCCGCGACAATGATCTGCTGACGCCCGCCGAACTGATCCTGCTGGAAAGTGCGCAAGCCGGGACGACCGCACAGATCAGCACGACTGTTCCAAACCTCAAAGCACCCGGCGTGCTGATCCGGGCCGCCTTGCTGCGCTATCTGATCCTGGGTGGTTGCAAGGATTTCCGAACCCAGCCGTCCGGTATGACCGTCAATGGCGGGTGGATCGGCGGAACGCTTGATCTGAGCTATACGACCGCCCACGGCCCCATTGATTTCTTCAATTGCCGTTTTGCAGATCGGCCACAGTTCGTGCAGCTCAAGGCGGACGGCCTCGCGATCGTCGGCTGCACGATGAGCGATGGCATGAACGCCGCCCGCATTCAGCTAAGCGGAAACCTGACGCTGAATGGCAGCCGGATTGACGGCAAGGTGTCGCTTTCGGGCAGCGCTATCAAAGGGCATTTATCCTGCACGCAGGCAGTTTTGCGCAACGCCGAAGGGTCTGCCTTGAAAGCGCAGGGTATGAAGGTCGCCAGCAGTGTTCTTTTGGAAGGGACGACCGCCACGGGGCAGGTCAGCCTTTTGGGCTCACAAATCGGCGGTCAACTGGTTGCCATCGGCGTCGCATTCCACAACCCGGAAGGTCACGCGCTGAACGCGCAAAGCACGCAGGTGCGTGGGGACGCGTTTCTGCGTTATGCGTCAATCGACGGACAAATCAGTTTCATGGGTGCTGAAATCAGCGGGGTGCTGGATTGCAGCCATGCAAGCATGCGCAACCCCGAAGGGGATGCCTTCAATGCCCAGCGCCTCATTGTGCGTGAAGGGTTCATCTGGCGGCGCATGCAGGCTGTCGCGGGCGCTGTCGATCTGACCTCGGCGCATGTCGGCGATCTGTGGGATGATCCTGAAAGCTGGGCAAAGTGTGAACGGCTGTACCTCAGTGGGTTCATCTATGATGTGCTGCATGGCGCGATCAATATCCCCGACAGATTGGCATGGTTGAAAAAGGGCGCGGTCTCGCGGCGTGAATTCTACCCGCAACCCTATGAACAATTGGCCAAGCTGCTGCGCGATACCGGGCACCGTTCGGACGCGCGCGCCATTATGGTTGCTAAGGAACAGGAACAGCGCAAAGCATCCCGCGCACGGTGGCGGCGTGAACAGGCGTGGCGGGACGCGTTGTTGAACGCCAGCAAATTGCCAGCAGACGACCAGCAAGAGGCGATTGCGGCGCTGCAAAAGCGGCGGCCCAATGACCCGCATGTTGCGCGGTTGGCAATGCTGCACCCCCAGGACGAAAGCACGCTGGGGGTTGGTGAACTGACGCTTCGGCTTGCCCAGAAACAGTTCAGGGATGAACAACGCTGGCACGGTGTGCGCGTGGCCTGGCGCAACACCGGCAGCTTGATCGCAGATCGGGTTTTCGGACTTGTCGTGGGGTATGGGCACAAGCCGGAACGCAGCTTTTACATGCTGCTGGCGCTGGTCCTGATCGGCTGGTTCCTGGCGGATCGGGCATGGGATGAAGGCGATTTCGCGCCGGTAGCCGGCCCCATTCTGATGTCCGAAAGCTGGCAGGCGCTGGCGACGGACCCCGCCATCCAAAACCCCGCACAAGTCTGGTCAGACAAATACATGGTGGCCTCTGACGGCACCTCGGTCCTGACGGCCGGACGCGACTATGAAACGTTTCATCCTGTATCTTATGCGGTGGATCTGGTTGTCCCGATCATATCGCTGGGGCAAGAGGCGTCCTGGGCACCATCGACGACACGCGGCCCATGGGGGCGGTGGTTGTGGTGGGTGCGCTGGTGGTTGATTGCATTAGGCTGGATCGTCACCGCCATCGGGGCGGCGGCCGTAACGGGCGTCATTCGCCGCGATTAGGGCGTCAGCGGCACACGCCCCTGATCGGTCAGCAACCAACAGTCGCGCCCCTCGAACAC
>CBDTVH010000289.1:0-3926 GCA_965363665.1 uncultured Yoonia sp.
AACCTGTACGTACAGCGTGCGCACAACAATTGGAGAAAGCTTTTGCGGATATTGACCGTTTTCGTGGTTTTGATCGTGGCCCTGATGATTTATGTGCGGCTGGCACCGACGGACATCACGAAATGGCACCGGTTGCCGAACGTCACCGGGCCGGGTGACACCGCTACGGAAGGGTCGTTCCTGGTGGCCCGTCGCTTGGCGGCCCCCGCCGATCAGGTTCTTGCCGCGGTCAAGCAGCGCGCGCTTGCGACGCCGCGCACCAAACTTGTGGCGGGAAGCGTTGGCGAGGGGATGATCACATTTCAGACGCGGTCCCTGTTCTGGGGCTTTCCCGACCACACCACTGTCGGCGTGCAGGGCGATCTATTGGTGATTTATGGCCGCCTGCGCTTTGGGCGCTCGGATATGGGCGTCAACAAAGCCCGCATCGAAAGCTGGCTGGCGACGCTTGGCCCCTTGACCGAGCCGCTGTGATCAGCCACTTCCACTGGCATGATCGCTTCTGATAAAATTGAACAACTCATCGACCGTTTTCAGTATCTGGAGGCGAAGATGGCTGACGGGTCGGCGGGCAGTGAAATTGCCACCCTGGGCAAGGAATACGCCGAATTGCGGCCGGTGGTTGAGACGGTGACGGCCTACAAGGACCTGCTCGCGCAGATCGCTGATGCCGAGGCGATGCTGGCCGATCCGGAGATGAAGGAATTGGCCGAGGCAGAATTGCCTGATCTGAGGGCCGCCTTGGAAGCGTCCGAACATGAGGTGCAACTGGCGCTGTTGCCAAAAGACGCCGCTGATGCCCGTCCTGCGCTTTTGGAAATTCGCCCCGGGACCGGTGGCGATGAAGCGGGGCTTTTTGCCGCTGATTTGCTGCGCATGTATCAGCGTTATGCCGAAAAGCAGGGTTGGCGGTTTGAGGTATTGGAAGAGAGCCTGAGTGAATTGGGCGGCGTCAAGGAGGTTGTCGCGCGCATCGTGGGCGAGGGTGTTTTTGCCAAGTTGAAGTATGAAAGCGGCGTTCACCGCGTGCAGCGCGTGCCCGAGACCGAAAGCGGGGGGCGTATCCACACCTCTGCCGCGACTGTCGCCGTGCTGCCCGAGGCCGAGGATGTCGATATCGAGATCAACGCGAATGACTTGCGCATTGATACGATGCGCGCGTCCGGATCTGGTGGTCAGCACGTCAATACGACGGACAGTGCGGTGCGGATTTTGCACATTCCGACGGGCATGATCGTGGTCAGCTCTGAGAAATCACAACACCGCAACCGCGAAATCGCGATGCAGGTTCTTAAAACGCGCCTGTTCGATCTGGAACGTCAGCGCGTGGACAATGAACGATCTGCCGATCGTAAAAGCCAGGTCGGTTCGGGGGATCGGTCCGAGCGGATCAGGACCTATAATTTCCCGCAAGGCCGCATGACGGACCACCGGATCAACCTGACGCTTTATTCGCTGGGGCAGGTGATGCAGGGCGATCTGGACGAAATCATCAGCGCCTTGCAGGCGGACGCGCAAGCGACGCTGCTGGCGGAAATGGGCGCATGAATCGCACGGTAACGGGCAGTCAGGTGCTGGCCGTCGCGGTCAAGACACTGACCCAAGCGGGCGTGCCTGACGCCGCCCGCGATGCGCGCAAGTTATTGGCCTTTGCTTCGGGAACCGCCGCCAGCCGTTTAACATTGATTTTGCCTGAACCTGTGACGGATGAAGTTGCGACGCGCTTTCAGGCCCTCGTCGCACGCCGCGCCCGCTTTGAGCCTGTGTCGCATTTGACAGGGACGCGCGCGTTCTTTGGGCGCGAATTTGAGGTCACAAGGGATGTCCTTGATCCGCGCCCAGAGACTGAGACGCTGATCGAAGCTGCTCTGCGCGATCCGTTCGCCCGGGTGCTGGACCTTGGTACAGGGTCGGGGTGCATTCTGGTGACCTTGCTTGCGGAAAACCCGGATGCGGTTGGTGTGGGTGGTGATGCGTCTGCGGCTGCTTTGGCTGTCGCCTTGCGCAACGCACAGCGCCACGGCGTCGACGAACGGGCCACCTTTGTGCAAAGCGACTGGATGGCCTCGATCAAGCGCCGCTTTGATCTGATCGTGGCCAACCCGCCCTATATTGCCGTTGATGAAATGGCAGGCCTGTCACGCGACGTCCGCGAATGGGAGCCGCGGATGGCGTTGACCGATGAAGCGGACGGTTTGTCAGCCTATCGCAAGATCATCGCACAGGCGCAAAACGGGCTGATCGCCGGTGGTCGGCTGCTGTTTGAGATCGGGTCGACGCAAGGTAATGCCGTTGCAAATCTGATGGAATCTGGCGGATTTTTCAACGTTGTCGTGATTCCCGACCTTGATGGCCGTGACCGTGTTGTCGCGGGCCAAATCGCAGGTTTAGACCAAGATACGCAACGCTGACCGGCAAAATCGTGCCATTTTCGCAATTTAGCCTTGTCTTGGACCCCTCCACATGCTTATTCAGGATGCATCGGATGGGACGAGGCTCGCCACTGACCTCCCCCCGATCAGTCGCCAAAACATCGCAAGGCCAGATAATCACGACGCGCATAAGGCGCGACATGGGCCAGCGCAACGACAGCCAAAGGCTTGAAAGCACATCTATGAGATCATCGAAGTCACGGTCGCGGAATAAGAACCGCAATAACCGCCCCACGGGTGGCAACATCATCAACCGGGTGTTTGATAGCTCGGGCCCGGATGGCAAGGTGCGCGGTACGCCGCAGCAGATCATCGAGAAGTATAACCAGCTGCACCGTGACGCCTTTTTGTCGGGCGACCGGGTGGATGCTGAAAACTTTGCCCAGCACGCAGAGCATTACACGCGACTGCTGGCCGAAGCGCAGCGCGAGGTGGATGCCAAGCGCGAAGAGCAGGAAGAACAAAACCGCCAACGGCAAGCCGAGCGTGACCGCGAGCGTCAGGACCGTTTGAAGGCGCAAGAGGCCGCGGCAAATGATCCCACCAGCATGGACCAACCCGACGTGGCCGAAGGTGCATCCGACAGCGGTCTGGTTGAAACGCCAGAGGAAAAGCCCCGCAAACCGCGCAGGCCCCGCAAGCCGCGGTCCAACCCTGATGAAGGGTCAAGCGAGGGCAATGCGCCCGAAGCTGCTGAATAAGCCAAAGCCCTCCGATTTCGGGGGGCTTTTTGTTTGGCGACGGACACTTTGTAGAATTTGGAGAGTGTGTCGTTAAGTGCCGTGTAGCTGACGGGCCAGCGCGCAGAACGCCTCTAGGTCTACCTGCTCGGCTCTTTCAGTTGGTTTGATCCCGGCGGCCATCAGGTGATCTTCGATATCAGGGCTGACCGATTTCAGAGCGGAGCGCAGCATCTTGCGCCTTTGATTGAATGCGGCGGCGACCACTTTGTTCAGTGTCCCCGGATCAGCGGGAAAGCGGGGCGCGGTCAGGGCCGTCAGATGCACGACCGCAGAATTGACCTTTGGCGGCGGGCTGAATGCCTCGGGCGGCAGGTCCATCACGATTTTTGGGTCCGTGCGCCATTGCGCCAGCAGCGCCAAACGTCCGTAGGCTTTGCTGCCGGGTGTCGCGACAATCCGTTGCGCCACCTCGCGTTGGAACATTAGTGTCAGGCTGTCCCAGAACGGTGGCCATGCGGGCGGGGTGAGCCAGCGCACCAAAAGCTCTGTGCCGACGTTATAGGGCAGGTTGGCTGCGATCTTGATGGGTGGGCGCAGATGTGAAAGCGGATTTACCGCAAGCGCGTCACCATTGATGGTGATCAGCTTGCCGGGATAGGCCGCTTGGATTTCCGCAAGGGCGGGCATGCAGCGGGGGTCTTTTTCAATGGCCAGCACACGGCGCGCGCCCTCGGCCAGTAATCCACGCGTCAGCCCGCCGGGGCCGGGCCCGATTTCGCCGGAGGACTCCCCGCAGCCAATCGCGAGAACC
>CBDTVH010000290.1:0-3921 GCA_965363665.1 uncultured Yoonia sp.
CTCGCCACGCATATCAATCGCGTCCATCTGTGGCATCACCGCTACCCCGAAACGCGATGTCAGTTCCAGCCGTTTATACTTGCCCGCCTCGACATTCGCCCAGCTCTCTAAACTCGGCGTGGCCGATGCCAGCACCACCTGCGCCCCGTTGATCGCCGCCCGCAATACTGCCATATCGCGGGCATTATACAGCACGCCATCTTCCTGCTTGTAGGACGTGTCATGTTCCTCATCGACCACGATCAACCCAAGGTTTTGATATGGCAAGAATAACGCCGACCGCGCCCCGACAACCAGTTGCGCATCCCCCTGCCCGACCATGCGCCAGCAGCGGCGGCGTTCGGTCATCGTGACGCCGGAATGCCACTCAGCCGGTTTCATGCCAAAGCGGGCCTCGACCCGATTGATAAACTCACCCGACAGTGCGATTTCCGGCAGCAACACCAAAGCCTGCCGGCCCATGCGCAGACATTCGGCAACGGCCTCCAGATACACCTCGGTTTTGCCTGAACCGGTCACACCTTTCAGCAGCGTCGTACCGTAGCCGTCACTGCGCAGTGCCGTCCGCAAGGCCTCTGCGCCTGCCGTCTGATCCGCACTCAGCTCCTTGCCACCATAGTCAGGGTCAAGTTGCGGATACGGCGTGTCGCGCGGCGCTTCTTCCTCGGACACGGCGCCCAGTTTCACCAGGCCCTTCACCACAGACGTACCCACCCCGGCCATCTCGGCCACTTCGCCCAAGGTAAACGACAGGCCACCGTAATCGCGCAGTACACCCAGCACCTTTTCACGCGCAGCGGTCATACGTTCGGGCGCGACATCGCCAAGCCGGTAAACCTTGCGCATGGATTGGGCTTCGCCCAACCCCGGCGCGCGCGTCGCAAGGCGCAGCATTGCGGACATCGGCGTCAATGTATATTCCGCCGCGCGGGACAAAAAGCTGCGCATCTCTTCGCGCATCGGGGCCACATCCAGCACACGGATGACGGAGCGGATCCTGGCAAGATCATAGTCCCCCTTGCCCGGCCCCCAAACCACCCCCAGCACCTTGCGCGGGCCCAGCGGCACCTCGACAAAGGCACCCAATTGGCAACCGCCCTCAGGCGCCTTATAGTCAAGCAAGCGATCCAGCGGTTGGGTCGTCAACACGCCCACAAGGTCGCCTTGATGGTAAAAGCTGTCAGTCATATCCGCCTTTGAGGGTTTCCGCCCGTTCCTCAATCAGGTAAACGCTGGGGCAACAAACACCAACCCATGCCGGAGTGAAGAGATGAAGTTTTTCGTAGACACAGCCGAGATTGACCAGATCAAAGAACTCAACGACCTTGGGATGGTCGATGGGGTCACGACGAACCCATCGCTGATCGCCAAATCAGGTCGTGACATTCTGGAAGTCACGAAAGAGATTTGCGATATGGTCGCAGGCCCGGTATCCGCCGAAGTGGTGGCGCTGGATGCCGATGACATGCTGACCGAGGGCCGCAAGCTGGCCAAGATCGCCGACAACATCGCGGTGAAAGTACCCCTGACCTGGGCGGGCCTGAAGACCTGCAAGACGCTGACGGATGATGGGATCATGGTGAACGTGACCCTGTGCTTTTCAGCCAACCAAGCATTGCTGGCCGCCAAAGCCGGTGCGACTTTCATCAGCCCCTTCATCGGGCGTCTGGACGATTTGAACATGGACGGCCTGGAGCTGATCGAAGACATCCGCACGATCTATGACAACTACGGGTTTGAGACCAATATCCTTGCTGCCTCCATCCGGTCAGCCAACCACATGAGCGAATGCGCCAAGATCGGTGCAGACGTTTGCACAGCACCACCAAATGTGATCAAGGCGATGGCGAACCACGTGCTGACCGATAAGGGGCTGGATGGCTTCATGGCGGACGCGAAGAAGGCGGGTATCAAGATCGTCTAAGCGTGGTTTATGTAAGGTGGATCATGATCCACCTTGCTTTTTCCCAGTAGGGCAAATCTGCCACGCCCCATAGCCTCTCCCAAAAAAGCATGAGACACGCCCCCTAACCCTCTGCTACCTTGCAAAAAAACAAAAAGCAGAGCAGGCAAATGAATCAAACAATTATGGCCGATGACCTTCGCGAGAAGATCATCGCAAACCCCGATGTCCTTTTGGAAGATGCAGACGTCATGCGCGCCCTCGTCGGTGCGGATGCAAATCAGACCGAGGGGAATATCGTCGATCTTCGTTCCGTCGCGATGGACCGTCTTGAAGCGCGCTTTGACCGCCTTGAGGACACCCACCGCAATGTCATCGCCGCCGCCTATGACAATCTGGCCGGTACCAACCAGATCCATCGCGCCATTCTGCGCATGCTGGACGCCAGCACGTTCGAGCGTTTCCTTGCGGACCTGTCTGGTGAAGTGGCCGATATCCTGCGTGTCGATGCCTTGCGTTTGGTGCTGGAAAGCAACCTCCAGGATTCGCACAAGAGCGCCGGTGACGCCGTCGCCATCATGCCGGAAGGCTTTGTCGAAGGCTACATCACCCTCGGCCGCAACATGCCTGCCCGTCAGATCACGTTGCGTGAATTCCAAAAGGTGGGCGGCAGCCTTTATGGCGCGCGTGCCGAGTACATCAAATCCGAGGCCTGCCTGAAGGTCGACCTTGGCCCGGATCGTCTGCCTGCAATGCTGGTCATGGGCAGTGAAGATGCCCAGCAATTCACCCCCCAACAAGGCACGGACCTGCTGACTTTCTTTGTGGGCGTCTTTGAACGTGTCGTGCGCCGCTGGTTGGCATAAACCATGATCGCGCCCGCCCTGTCAGACGCCTTGGGTGCTTGGCTTTCCGGCCAGCGTGCCTTGGCTGGTGCGGCAGAAAATACGCTGAAAGCCTATCAGGCTGACGTCTTGGGGTTTCTGGCGTTCATGACACAGCACAACGGCGGCAGTCAGGGCCTTGCCCCGATTGCCCGCGTTACCGTCCGCGATATGCGCGCGTGGATGGCGCATGAGCGCGGGCGCGGTGTCGGCGCACGATCACTGGCGCGATCCTTGTCGGCGGTGAAATCATTTTATCGCTGGTTGGCAGAGCGCGAGGGGTTTGAACCCACCGCCGTGCTTTCGACCCGCGCGCCCAAATTTCAGCGCAAACTGCCACGACCCCTGGAAGTGGATGCTGCTTCAGCGATGATCGACACCGTTGAACTGCAAGCACGTGAGCCTTGGGTTGCGGCCAGAGATGCCGCTGTCGTGACCCTGCTTTATGGCTGCGGCCTGCGCATTTCCGAGGCGCTGGGTTTGACTGGTGCCGATGTCCCATTGCCCCAGGTGCTGCGCATCATCGGCAAGGGCAATAAAGAACGCATCGTTCCCGTGATCGAAGAGGCACGCAGCGCGGTAAGCGCATATCTACAACTTTGCCCCTACCCTGCCACAGAAGATCAGCCCATTTTCCGTGCCGTTCGCGGCGGTGTTCTGTCGCCACGTGCGATTCAGAAAGTCATGGAACAGGCACGCCTGCAACTGGGTCTGCCCGCGACGGTAACCCCCCATGCGATGCGCCATTCATTTGCCACTCATTTGCTAGCTGCCGGTGGTGATTTGCGCGCCATTCAAGAACTGCTGGGCCATGCGTCACTTTCAACAACCCAAGCCTATACCGCAGTCGATGCCGCGCACCTGATGTCGGTTTATGAAAAGGCACATCCGAAAGCCTGACAATCGGTTGCCCCCTGAGCGTTTTTCCACCATGACAGACCGATGACACTTCGTACCAAAGCCCTTCTTGTTCACCTGCTGACCGCCACAGGTGCCGTTTTTGCCATGCTTGCCATGCTTGCCGCCGTGGAAGAAAAATGGAGCCTGATGTTCCTTTGGCTTGTGGTCGCTTTCTTTGTCGATGGCATCGACGGACCGCTGGCCCGGAAATATGACGTCAAGACCAACTCGCCC
>CBDTVH010000291.1:0-3908 GCA_965363665.1 uncultured Yoonia sp.
GCCACTGCGATCCTTTCGAATTTGGGATATGATGTCGCCGCCGTCACAGGCCGGCCTGAAACGGCGGATTACCTGACGTCGCTGGGTGCGACACAGATCGTGGCCCGTGAAGAGATCAATGAGATCACGCGCCGTCCGCTGGAGGCCGAGACATGGGGCGGATGTGTCGATGCCGTCGGGGGCGAGATGCTGGCCCGCGTTCTGGGGCAGATGGAATATGGGGCGAGCGTGGCCGCGGTGGGCCTTGCGGGGGGCGCGAACCTGCCTGCGACGGTTATTCCGTTCCTGTTGCGCGGCGTGAACCTTCTGGGGATCGACAGCGTGATGCAGCCCTATGACAACCGGGTCAGGGCCTGGTCGCGCATCGCCAAGGATCTACCGATGGACAAGCTTGAGGCGATGATCCAGCCCGCAACACTGAACGATCTGCCACAGCTGGGTCGGGATATCCTCAAAGGTCAGGTCAAGGGCCGCGTGGTGGTCGATGTGAACGCCTGAAAGGTATGTCGCAAATAAGCGATTCGCGTCGCTGGTTCCAATGTGAGCCAGCGGCGTTTTTCTTTAAAACAAGGCTCTGATGCTGCGCTGCGGCGCCATGATAGATGTCGTTTTCAAGCTATTATGGGCGTTTAGCTGTTTAGTACCAATTTGATTCGGTGTACCGTCGTTGGATAATAATTAGCCAACAGGGAATACTACCATGGCACCAAAACCACCACTTATGGATCTGCCGATCAAAACGGCAGACAGCGGTTTCTACCGCGGATTTACCAAAGATGTGACGATTACGGCCAAGATCCTGGTCGGCGCATTGATCATCTGGGCCGTCGCTTTTCCGGATACGGCAGCGTCTGTCCTGGGAAGCATCAACGGCTTTATCCTTGCCTCATTCAACTACTGGTACGTCTATGTGATGGCGTTCTTCGTCATCCTTTGCCTTGGTCTGGCCCTTTGGCCCGCTGCTGGCAAACTCAAGCTGGGAATGCCGGATGATGAGCCGGAGTTTTCAAATTTTTCCTGGTTTTCCATGATGTTCGGCGCCGGTATCGGTATCGGCATGCTGACGTTCGCGACCGCTGAACCGATGTATCACTGGGCCTCAAACCCGGCGACGATCATGGGTGACACCACGGGCAGCACGGCAGATAACGTGCGTGACGCCTATATCTGGTCGTTTACGCACTGGGGTCTGGCTGCTTGGGCGTCCTACGCGATTGTGGGTCTTGCCTTGGGGTATTTCTCCTACCGTCGCGGTTTGCCACTGACGATCCGGTCTGGTCTGACCCCACTGTTTGGTAAGGCACTGTCAGGTCCGTTGGGCCATGCGATTGACGTTGTGGCGGTGGTCGCAACCGTTTTGGGTGTATCACAAACCTTGGGTTTCGGAGTGGAGCAGTTTATTTCCGGGCTCTACCGCATCGGCTTTGGTGAGTGGCTTTACACCACTGATGCAGAGGGTGTTCAGTCTTCGTCAACCATGGCGATCATCTTCGCGTTGGTTGTGATCATGGGTGCTTCGACCCTTTCCGCACTGTCGGGTGTTGGCAAGGGCATCAAGTGGCTTTCCAACATCAACATGGGCCTCAGTTTCTTCATCCTGACGTTTTTCATCATCTTCGGTTCAACCTTCTTCGGTCTGACGGCGCTGTTTGTCGGGATCTGGGATTATCTGCTATCAATCCCGGGCAACATCTTCACGGTCTGGGCCGCTGACGGCACTGAACAAGGTGATGCGCTGGCCGGGTGGCAGGGTGGCTGGACCATCTTCTATTGGGCCTGGTGGATTGCCTTTGCACCGTTTGTGGGTGTGTTCCTTGCGCGTATCTCGCGCGGGCGGACGGTGCGTGAATACGTACTGGGCGCGTTGATCATTCCTGCGCTCATGTGCTTTGTCTGGTTTGCGATCGTTGGTGGTACGGCCATTGATCTGGAACTGAATGGCGATGCCAATGGCGCTATCACGGGTGCGGGTCAGTCGGACCAGCTTTTCGCGATGCTGGCCGTGATTTTGCAGCCAACACTGGCCTGGATCATGTCTGTGATCGTGGTCGTTTTGCTGCTGACCTATCTGGTGACGTCCGCTGACTCGGCCGTGCTGATCATCAACACGATCAATGCCGCCGGTGACGAAGGCCCAAAGGCGCGTCCACATATCCTGTTCTGGGGTGCAGCACTTGCGCTGGTTGTGGGTGGTCTGATTATCGCTGGCGGTCTGGGTGCGATCCAGACGGCCATGGTGATCGGGGCGCTGCCGTTCAGCCTTGTGATGGTCTTGATGGGCATTTCGCTGATCAAGGGCATCTGGCTTGACAGCAAACGTGAAGCGGCTGGCGTTGCGACGACAGTGGCGGATGATCCGCTGCCTGCTGAGTAGGCTGCGCGCAGACTGAAAAAATGATTGGCCCCGGTGCTTGCGCATCGGGGCCTTTTTCGTATCCATGCTCACATGAAGTTAGATATCGCATGGGTGCGTGCCCAATTCCCCGCCTTTGATCAGCCTGCCTTGCAGGGTCAGGCCTTTTTTGAAAACGCGGGCGGGTCGTATGCCTGCCGCCCGGTCATAGACCGCCTGCATCGGTTTTATACCGAACGTAAGGTGCAACCTTATGCGCCTTACGATGCCTCCCGTTTGGGCGGTGAAGAGATGGATGAAGCACGCAGACGTTTGGCCGAGATGCTGGGCGTGAAGACGCATGAGGTGTCTTTTGGCCCATCCACGACGCAGAACACCTATGTGCTTGCGCAGGCCGTGCGCAAATGGATCAAGCCGGGGCAAAGCATCGTTGTCACCAATCAGGACCATGAGGCCAACAGCGGCCCGTGGCGCAGGTTGGCCGAGGAGGGTGTTCCCGTCGTCGAATGGCAGATTGATCCCGGAACAGGGGAGTTGCATCTGGAAGACTTGGCAAAGTTGCTGGAGCGGGATGTGGCACTGGTGGTTTTTCCCCATTGTTCAAATGTCGTAGGTGCGATCAATGATGTGGCGGGCATCTGCAAAATGGCCAAGGCCGCCGGCGCCCGTACGGTCGTCGATGGTGTCAGCTATGCCCCGCATGGGTTTCCTGACGTCAGTGCACTTGGCTGCGATGTCTATCTATTCAGCGCCTACAAGACTTATGGCCCGCATCAGGGCATCATGGCGATCCGCGAAGAGTGGGGCATGGAACTACCGAACCAAGGCCACCATTTCAACGGGGATACACTCTATTATCGGTTCACACCTGCGGGGCCGGATCATGCCCAAGTGGCGGCTAGTGCCGGAATGGCGGATTATCTTGATGCGATGTCCCAGCATCATGGTGGCGGAACAGGTGCGGCTGCGGCCCGCAAGTCGCATGATCTGATGCGCGATCACGAGGTGGCGCTGTTGCAGCCGCTGCTCGACCATGTGTCTGCAAAGAATTCAGTAAGGCTGATCGGTCCTGCGGACGCGGCGCGCCGTGCACCGACCGTCGCGATGGCGTTGGAGACGGATGCGGAGGAAGCCGCCGCAATGCTTGCCCCGCATGGCATCATGGCGGGCGGTGGTGATTTCTATGCGCAGCGCCCGCTGTCTGCGGTCGGTGTGGATCTGTCCAAAGGCGTGCTACGTGTCAGTTTCGTGCATTACACCACCAAGGATGAGGTTGACGCGCTGATGGGCGCGCTAGATCAGGTCTTGTAAGCAGGCCAAGCAGCCCTGCGCGGAGGTCTGATGAGCAAATCACCTATTCTGATGTGGTTCCGGCGCGATCTGCGTCTGGGTGATCATGAGGCGCTGACGGCGGCCTGCAATGCGGATCGGCCCGTCATTCCGGTGTTTATCCACGATGAATTGACGGAAACCCTTGGCGCAGCACCCAAGATGCGCCTTGGTCTGTCTGTCGCGGATCTGGCGAAGTCGCTGGATGAAAAGGGCAGCAAGCTGA
>CBDTVH010000292.1:0-3904 GCA_965363665.1 uncultured Yoonia sp.
CGCAAACCTCGCCCACTGGCCGCAAATTCCTGTGGGTGCGCGGCGGCCCGCAACATGAACCGACGGCCCCCGGCACGGATGCGGCGGCGAACCTGGATGGCTATATCTCGATCACACCCATGCGGGCGGATCTGACCGATTACACGCTGGTCGATACGCTCAAGGATGCGCTCAGGTGACGTTCGACGCGGCAACCAAGATGCAATTTCTCTATGCCTTACGCAGCAAGGGTGTCACGGACGCCCGCGTTTTGACAGCGATGGAGCAGGTTGACCGCGCCGATTACGTCAAAGGCACATTTGCAGACCGCGCCTATGAGGACATGCCGCTGCCGATTGCCTGTGGGCAAACGATCAGCCAGCCATCTGTTGTGGGGCTGATGACGCAAGCGCTGCAAATCAACCCGCGCGACAAGGTGCTTGAGATCGGAACCGGCTCTGGCTATCAGGCGGCCATCCTTAGCAAACTGGCACGCAGGGTCTATACGGTGGACCGCTATCGGCGTCTGGTTCAAACGGCCCGTGAGGTGTTTGAAGCCAACGACATCACCAACATCACCACTTTTACGGCCGACGGCAGCTATGGGTTTGCCGAACAAGCGCCTTTTGACCGTATCCTGCTGACAGCCGCCGCCGAAGACCCACCCGGTCCCCTTCTGGCGCAATTGCGGGTTGGTGGGATCATGGTATTACCTGTCGGACAGTCGGATGCAGTGCAAAGCCTGATCCGTGTCACACGCACCGAAACAGGGCTGGAATACGATGAATTGCGGTCTGTGCGGTTTGTGCCCTTGCTAGAAGGGCTCGGACAAGAGTAAAGTACCACAAAATATGGTACGACCCCATAGATAAGGGGCGACTTGGCAAAGGAGCGGTACGATGGCAAACGGGCAAATCCGTGTAATGCGCGTGATGATGACGGGTGTGGCGATGGTCGCACTTGCGGCATGTGATGATTTCGATGTCGATTTGCGCGATATGGGCAATGGGTTTGATACATCCGCCGCTGTCCAGACGCTGCCGGGACGGCCACGCCCTGATGACCGCGGTGTGATTTCCTATCCAAACTACCAGGTTGTAGTGGCCCGGCGCGACGATACCATCCGCGGGATCGCGATCCGCCTTGGACTGAGTCCTGAGGAATTGGCGGAATACAATGGTATCGACCCTGACGTTATCCTGCGCCGGGATGAGATTATCGCCCTGCCCTCACGCGTGACGGAACCGTCGCCTGCGACCGGTGCATCAGCGACCGGGCCGATCCAGCCTTTTGATGTGACAGCGGTGGCGACCACGGCACTGGACCGCGCTGAGGCGTCGGGCAGCGGGGTTGTGACAGCGCCGCTCGCACCGACTGCCGCCCCCTCTTCACCCGCGACGCCAGCGGTGCGCGGCAATGAGCCGATCCGGCATCAGGTCAATCGGGGCGAAACGGTGTTCTCGATCTCGCGGCTCTACAATGTTCCGGTGACCAGCATTGCGGAATGGAACGGGCTTGATGCGGAATTCACAATCCGCGAAGGGCAGTTTCTGTTGATCCCGCAGGCGGGCACCGCACCGGCACCAGCGGCCACTACCAGCGTGACCGGACCCGGCGCCGGGACTGCGACGCCAGTGCCACCAAGTGCCGCCCTTCCGTTGCCGGCCGAAACGCCCTCTGCGCCGCTTCCGGCAACAGCTGTGCCCGCATCACCGGACCTCGGGACTTTGGCGGCGCAACCCGCCAGCAGCAGCGCGCGCTTCATCTTGCCGGTCCAGGGTTCGATCATCCGCGACTATGCGCCTGGATCAAATGAAGGCATCGACATCGGCGTTTCCGCAGGAACGGACGTGAAAGCAGCCGGGTCCGGCACTGTTGCGGCTGTCACGACCGATACAAGTGGCGGATCAATTGTCGTGCTGAAACACAGTGATGGCCTTTTGACCGTCTATACCCAGATGGACGCACTGACGGTCAACAAGAACGACAGCGTGTCGCGTGGGCAAACGATTGGCAGGGTGCGTGCGGCTGACCCAAGCTTTCTCCACTTCGAGGTCCGACGCGGTTTGCAAAGCCTCGATCCAAACGACTTTTTGCAATAGGTCTCGGGCACGTAAGGTGGATCACGATCCACCTTACCCCAAGGTCACACCCCGCCTGCCTGCCAAATCAGTGAAATACTGCCATGCGACCCGGCCCGACCGGCTGCCGCGCGTCGCCTGCCATTCAATCGCTTCGGCACGCATGGTCGCATCGTCGATATCGACGCCGTATGCATCGCAATACCCACGTATCATTGCCAGATATTGGTCCTGGTCGCAGGGATGAAAGCCGAGCCATAGACCAAAGCGATCCGAAAGAGACACCTTCTCCTCTACCGCTTCAGAAGGCGAGATCGCCGAAGACCGCTCATTTTCGATCATGTCGCGGGGCATCAGGTGGCGCCGGTTTGACGTCGCATAAAGCACCACATTCTCGGGCCGGCCTTCAATCCCACCGTCAAGCACAGCCTTCAGGGACTTGTAATGTGCATCGTCATGGCCAAAGGACAGGTCATCGCAGAACAGTATGAACCGTTCCCGCGCGCCGCGTAAAAGGTTCAGGCAGCGGCCAATCGTCGGCAAGTCTTCGCGCTGCACTTCGACAATTTTCAGACCCGCATTATCAACATTCACTGCGCCGTGTACCGCCTTGACAAGGCTTGATTTTCCCATGCCACGCGCACCCCACAAGAGGGCATTGTTCGCAGGCAGCCCGGCCGCGAACTGCACGGTGTTTGCCATCAACGTATCGCGGGACCGGTCGACCCCGACCAGCAGCTCTACATCGACGCGGTTCACCCGGGCGACAGGTTCAAGCCGGTCCGGATCAGCGTGCCAGACAAAGGCCGACGCTGCGGTGAAATCAGGTGCCGCCCCCGGTGCAGGACTAAGTCGTTCCAAGGCCGCCGCAATGCGCTGCAAGGTCTTCTTGCTCACGCTTTGGCATCCTCGTCTGCGGCGGCTTCACCATCGCTGATATCGTCGTCGTCGATATCGAACAGGCTTTCATCCTCGCCGATAATCCCTTCTGCACGGGCCACCCGGTCTTTCTTGCGCTCAACGGCTGCGACAAGATGGATCGAGATTTCATAGAGCCCGTAAACGACCACGAAAAGGATAATCTGCGTGGTGACATCAGGTGGGGTGACAAGAGCGGCGACAACCAGAATACCCACGACAGCGTATTTGCGGGTGCCACGCAGGCCGCGCGAACTGGCTAGACCGGCAGACCCCATCAGTGTCAGCAGAACCGGCAGTTGGAAGCATACACCGAAGGCCACGATCATCTTGAGCGTGATATCAAGCGTTTCATTCACCTTGCCGTTAAAGACGATATCGACACCCTCGGAGGTTTCCGGTGCCACGCTGGGCAAGGTCAAACCGCCAGTGGCACCCGGCAAAAGCTCGGTGCCCGGTGGCGGCGGGACAGCGCCAGCCATGATGGCTGACACAAAGGATGGCAGGTCGGCAAAGCCCAGAAAGAAAGCCATGGCTAGTGGTACGACGATGTAGTGCGCGAAGGCTGCACCGATCAGGAACAAGACGGGCGACGCGATGATGAACGGCAGAAACGCGTTCTTTTCATTGCGGTAAAGGCCCGGCGCCACAAAGCGCCATAGCTGATACGCGATGACAGGGAAGGAAATGGTCAGACCACCAACGACCGAGATACGGATCAGGGTAAAGAAATATTCTTGCGGGGCGGTGTACTGCATGACCGGGTTTGGATTGCCCAGATCACGCATGGTTTTTTCGATTGGACCCAGCAGGAAATCCAGCAGCATCCCCCCGAAAGAGAAACAGATGATCATGCCGACCAAAAACGCCATGACCGAGTAGATCAGGCGCGAGCGCAGCTCGGCCAGGTGCTCGATCAGCGGCGC
>CBDTVH010000293.1:0-3861 GCA_965363665.1 uncultured Yoonia sp.
GTTCCACCAGTGTTGCCGCGTTGGGCGAGCCGTTTCGCTGGTCGGGTTGGCGCCGTGTTCTGGCCCGCTGGGAAATGCGTGAAGGGCGGGCCGAGCAGGCCTATAGGCTGGCCTCGCGTCATTATCTAACTGACGGTGAGTCGTATGCCGATCTGGAATGGCTTTCGGGGTATCTTTCGTTGCTGTACCTTGGCGATCCGACGCAAGCGCTGGGGCACTTTCAAAACGGCCTGCGCGCCTCCAGCAGCCCCATTTCGCTGGGGCGGATGCATTACTGGATCGGGCGCACCCATGAAGCAAAGGGCAATGTGGACCTTGCGGCGGATGCCTATAGCGCGGGGGCCGCTTATCAGACCAGTTTTTACGGGCTTTTGGCCTCAGAGAAGGTGGGTCGCCCACTTGACCCCACCCTTGCCGGGGCGCAGGTCGATTGGCAGGAAGCGCCGGTTTTTGATGATGACCTTGTGCAGGCTGCCCTGATCCTGCTTGCCGGCGGCGAACGCGGGGCGGCGTTCACGTTCTTTGCCCATCTTGGGCGGACCCTGAACGCCACCGAACTGGCCCATCTTGGTGCCTATCTAAGCGAAATTGACGAACACCGTTATACAATCCTTCTGGGCAAGGCTGCGGTTGAGCGGGGCATCCTGATCCCTGCGATCTACTATCCCATTCATGATATGGCCGCGATGGATTTGCCTGCGGAACCTGCGCTGTCCTTGTCGATCGCCCGTCGTGAAAGCGAGTTCAACGAAGGGATCGGAAGCCCCGTTGGCGCCTTGGGCCTGATGCAGATCATGCCGGCAACGGCGCAGGAAGTGTCTGAAAACCTTGGGCTGCCCTATGCAAAGGCGCGGCTGACCAATGATTGGCAGTATAATGCGACCCTTGGTGCCGCATATCTGGCCTATCTCGAAGAAGAATTCGGGCCCAGTCCGGTGATGATCGCAGCAGGCTATAACGCCGGTCCGAGCAGGCCGAAAAGCTGGATGGATGAACGCGGTGATCCTCGTTTGCTGGAAATGGACGTGGTGGATTGGATTGAGCATATTCCGTTTCGCGAGACCCGAAACTACGTCATGCGCGTGACCGAAAGCATCCCGGTGTATGAGGCGCGTTTGACGGGCCGCACGGGGCCAGTGCGATTTACTGAATCGCTGATTGGCAAGAAGCCACTCCTGCGCCCGCGCGCGCGTCCGGCCCCTGTTGTTGTTTCCACGTCCGGCCCCATCGTCCGGCCGGTTGCCCGCCCTTAGGTCTTCTGCCGCGCCCGCCAAAGCGTAAACAGCCCTGCACTGACCACGATTGCCGCGCCGATCGCCACATTCGGCCGCAATGTTTCACCCAGCAACAGCAGTCCGATAGCGCTGGCAAATACCAGTTGCAGATAGGCGAAGGGTTGCACCTCGCTGGCCTCGGCCACCTCGTAGGTTTTGATCAGCAGCCAGTGCCCGCCCGCGCCCGTCATGCAAAGGGCTGCCATCCATTGCCAATCGGTTGCGGTCATGGGTTCCCAGAACCAGATGCCCGCGACGGTTATGACGACAGCGCCCGATGTGCCGGTCCAGAAAAACGACGTCGCCGTCGTGTCTTTGCGGGCCGCGTATCGGGTCAGCAGGCCATAAAGCGCGAACATGAAGGCAGAGGCCAGAGGGACAATCGCGGCAGGGGCAAAGACCGTGTAGCCCGGTTGCAGGATCACCAGCACCCCGATGAAGCCGATCCCGATTGCCGCCCAGCGCCGCCAGCCGACCTTTTCGCCCAGTACAGGGCCAGACAGAGCGGCGATCAGCAATGGATAACAGGCAAAGATCGCATGACTTTCCACTAGTCCCAGCAGGACAAACGCGCTGACCATCACGCAGATTTCCAGCGCAAGAAGCGTGCCACGTGTAATTTGCAGGATGGGTTGTCTGGTTGCCGCCGCTGCACGGATCGAGCCGGATTGTCGCGTTGCGATGGCGATGACGAAGGCCGCGAAAAACCAGTAGCGGATCATCACGATCATGATGACGTTGTAGTTTTCCGCCAGATGCCGCGAGATGCCGTCCTGAACCGCGAACACGAAGGTCGTGCAGATCATCAACAGGATGCCTAGGCGCGGGTTATTCTGCATCGGGCATCCTTGCGCGGGTCATGTGGCGTTTGCGGCCAAAGCCGGGGGTGCGGGTGACGTCGAAACCGGCGGCGGTCAGCGCCTGACGGACGTGGCCTGCGGCCGAATAGGTGGCGGCAGTCCCGCCCGGCTTGGTGTGTGTGGCGACGGACTTCAGCAATGCAGGCTCCCACAGTTCGGGGTTCTTGGCAGGCGAGAAACCGTCAAGGAACCACGCGTCGGCCTTGTTTTGCCACGCGGGAACGTTCTGGCGCGCATCGCCAATGATCACGTGCAGCGTCGGGCCATTGCTGAGGGTGATCTGACCGCTGTCAGGTGTCCACTCTGACATAAGAATATCGGCAAAGGGACTGACCTGCGCAAAGTGCTTCAGTGCTTCGCGCATGTCGTCCATGTGCATGGGGAAAGCCTCGAATGACGTGAAATGCAGGTGGCCGGGGTATCCGGCCCTGGCCCATGCGGCCCATGTCACCAACAGGTTCAATCCGGTGCCGAACCCCAATTCTGCAATCTTGAGATCACTGCCAAACCGTGCGGGCAGATCATTTCCATCCAGAAACACATGGTGCGTCTCGGCCAGCCCGTCATCCAGCGAATAATACGGATCATCAAACGCAACGGCGATTGGCACACCATCCCGCCAGTCAAGTTTTGCTGTCTGGTCTGTCATACGCCCTTGCCTTACCAATGCGCCATCTTTGGGCGGAAGGGTGCGAAATGGCAACGGCTGATGTGACGGTGATGGGGGCAGGGGTTTTCGGCCTGTCGGTCGCCTATGCCTGCGCGCGTAAAGGGGCCCGCGTCAGGGTGATTGATCCGCATGGGGTCGCGTCCGGGTCCAGTGGGGGTCTGGTCGGTGCCCTTGCCCCGCATGTGCCGGAGAATTGGAACGAAAAGAAGGCGTTTCAGTTCGAAAGCCTGATCATGGCCGAGGCGTTCTGGCGTGATGTTGCGGATCTGAGTGGCGTTGATGTGGGGTATGCACGGTCGGGGCGGTTGCAGCCTTTGGCCGATGCGCGTGCGGTGGAATTGGCAAAGGCGCGCGCTGGGACTGCGGCAGAGCTTTGGCAGGACAAAGCAATGTGGCAGGTGATCCCGAGCGGTGACGCAAACTGGATGCCGCCGTCGCCCACTGGTTTTGTGGTGCATGATACGCTGTCTGCCCTGATCCATCCGCGCCGTGCGACGCGGGCTTTGGCCCATGCCGTCGTTGCGCTGGGCGGAGAGGTTCTGGATGCAGGTGACGCGCAAGGCAAGGTCGTGTGGGCGACCGGCTGGCCCGGCATACAAGAGATCGGTGGAAATGGCGTGAAAGGGCAGGCGGCGCTTTTGCGCTTTGATGCCGCTGGCAGGCCGCAGCTTTTTGCAGATGCCTTGCATATTATCCCGCATGGCGATGGGACGGTCGCGATCGGGTCCACGTCCGAGCGTGAATTTGACGACCCCTTCAGCACAGACAGCGCGCTTGATGATATGCTGGAACGGGCGACGCTCGCCTTTCCGATTTTGCACGGGGCAGAGGTGTTGGAGCGCTGGGCCGGTGTGCGTCCGCGCAGCAAGAGCCGCGCGCCGGTGTTGGGGGCGCATCCTGTGCGGGATGGTGATTTCATCGCCAACGGTGGTTTCAAGATCGGGTTTGGCATGGCGCCGAAGGTGGGCGAGGTGATGGCCGCTTTGGTGTTGGACGGTGATGATCAGATCCCGGATGGGTTTCGTGCCTAAAGGTGTGTGAATGCACCGTCGCAGCC
>CBDTVH010000294.1:0-3858 GCA_965363665.1 uncultured Yoonia sp.
GCCAGCACCGAAGCCGAACAAGACAGCACCATTGTTTGCATTGCTACCCGGAACCGCGCCACTGAGCGCGCCTGAAATCCCGCTCTGCCCGACTGTCCGGTTGGTACCACCGGTGATGCTCACTTCATCACCAAAACCAAGACCGCTCAAAGCAAGAGAGCTTGAAAGCGCCTTACTGACTGATCGCTGCATCTCGGCAAACCGGACTTTCAGCATAACCTGCTGTGTTCCGCCAACTGTCATCAAGTTCGATACGCGGTCAGGGGCGTAACGCTCTGCAAGATCAAGTGCGCGATCCAATCGTGCAAGTGAGCTTACGGTACCCGAAAGCACGATGCCGTCATTCGCGGTGCGGACTTCAATGTGTTCGCCTGGCAGAATTTGCGTCAGACGCTCTTTGAATTCTGCAATGTCCGGGGAAACATGGATTTCCACGTTCGTAATCAAACGACCGTTTTCGCCCAATAGAGTCAGCGTCGTGCGACCTGGCTCTTTACCCAAAACATAGATTGTCCGGTCAGACAAAGACGAAATGTCTGCAATGCCGGGGTTCGCGATAGATAATTCCGTGAAGGGCACATCGCTCTCCACGACAACGGCCCGACTCATCGGAACGCTCAATGCACTGGATGCCGCGCCGCGCAAGACGCGCAGCGTTTCGGCCGGTGCTATACTGGGTGCTGCCGCTGTTAGCGACAACGTCAAGCCAGCAATTGCTGCCTTTAAGAATCTGTCATATTTCATAAGTGACCTGCCTCTCCGATCACGCCTCATTTCAAACGGGTCTTCCCGCCCATGTGTCGTGACCATGGGGCAGTTCCATATTTATTGCAAGAATCAAGGCTTTGGAGGGCAGAGCGAATGTGGATAAAGCGCAACACTCGCTAATTCGGGTGGATCGTCTTGCGCCGCACACAAGATTTAGCGGAGCACAAGAAGACTTTGATAAATCAAGGACTAGGCCGAACTATTCAACGCAATCAACCTCAACCTGAACGCGTTCGGTCCCGCTGCGCTGGGTCACGAAACACCGCTCCGGCGCAACCTCGACCTCTTCAGGTTCAACCACAACATCGACGATGCCAAGCACATCACGAATGTTCGTTTCGATTGTCAGGTCACCTGCCTCAAGGTCGGCGCGACCGACGGGAGAAAGCGAAAGCGTCCCAGCCGAGCGCAAGACTTGCAGGTCGGCAAAATCTTCTTGCGATACCTGGATGACCACACTTGGCTCCATCGAGATGATTTCAAGACGGCTCTTGACGAGACGCGATATATTCGGGCCATTGCCGACACGGCCAACCCAATAAAGATCAATCCGGTCGGATGGGCGCAACTCTCTTGCGAAAGCCTGCGTCATACTATTGGGCAACGGAAACGCCCGCATGCCGGGATCCAGAAGGGCAGTGATACCTTGTGGCGCACCAGCCTCTGTCACTTTGGTGGTCAGGATCGGTTCATTCACCTGCATCGGCAAACGGACAACGCGTGGTGTGTTCACACCTTCTGGAAACAGCTCTTCCTCGGTCGCAAAGACGCCTTGAGGCAGGAAGTCGCGCGCATATTTTATGATCTTCACATCGTCAACCGTCAGAAGATCGCCGTAAGTCAGATCGCGCGCAGGCGCGTAGATGTCTACCGTACGAATGGCCGTCGCCGCACGCTGACGTTCACGCTCAAGGGCAGAAGACTGCGTATCCATATATTGGTTCACCATATACACAGCGAACCCGGCAAGTCCCATTCCGACCAAAAGTACCAATCCAAATACTGCGCGCATTGCCTAACCTCTTGTCTTACGCCCTAAGCGGGGCGACCCATTTCTGGTGCGTTTTATAAGCTGTCAGCTAAGTTCCCGTTAACCCAGATGCGGAAAGCGGTTAAACCGCGCTGAACATCAGCTAGGCATCTATCCGGTGCCGACGAATGACGCAAACAGATTACAGCCGCGTGCGAAACTGAAAACAAAATTGTGTTGAAAATGAGGAGACGTAGAGGCAATTCGCGCGGCAGCGCCTTTCAGCCACTTTTAGTAATGAGTTCACTTCTGTTCTACAGCGAGGCTATGCGATTTGGTGTAGACCACTGTCGCTCAGTCGCAGGTGCCGCCAGAGCACTGGCTCTCCATGAAAGCCGACATATTGTTTGCCATCCTGACCGGCTCACCGGCGAACGTATTGACGACAACCGCCCCGAGCAGGCAAATAGCAGCAGTAAGAACAACGAAATCCACGGTAATCGCGCCATCTTCATCTTTAAAAAATGGTGCGAAAGTCGCTCTCATATCATTGCCTTGTTTCTGAAGCGACACGAAAAACGATATCGCAATACATAATTATCAGGTTATTTGCCTGAGTTGGAACCGAAAGAAGCAACAAGTGGCTTCAGTAACCAGAAACTATTGAAAAAAGTAGCGCCGCACGAATGCCGCGCTACTGAAGAGCTACACAAGGTAACTAACGTATTGGCTATCAACCACCACAGGCGGTGCCGGAACACTGCGCGTTCAGATCAGTTTCAATGTCGTTCGCCAGGTTAGTGGCACCTTGGGAGACCGCACTGCCAACAGCCAGGCCCAGAACAACGATTGCAGCTGTCAGAACCACGAAGTCAACTGTTACAGCACCGTCTTCGTCGTTGCGGAAGTTCTTGATAAAGTTAAGCATTATATTCCCTCCTCAGGGTATTAGCAGGTTTAGTTTCGTTCCGCGCCGGCATCTGATTTACTTGCTACGCTAACGCGAACACCGTCTTGGATGTACTGATATAGCCATTTGAATGGGGCGGGAGTTTGGCATCAAAGATTTTTTTTGCGTGCAGGCGCGTATTTTGGCTTATTTTGCAGCAAGTAACTGTTTTTAAAGGATAAAAATATTCATTTTTCGTTCATCTTTGTCAAAGTTCGTTGCAAAATCGCCCTCAATACCTGCCCAATCTGGGTAATTGTTCCTAAACAACTGGCTTTTTGGCCCTTTTCTGCCATTTTATGATGAACAAAAAAACCGCGAGCAGGCGAAATATGAGTCGTAGATTAACAGGCGTAGCTCTGGCGAGCTTGATTCTTATGGCAGCACCGGCATCGGCAGAGGTCGAAAGGTTGCTGCCGGACTTCACGTTCAAACGCGTTGCGGTCCCTTCAAGCAACAGTGGCCCCCGCATCACCGTTCAAATCGATCCCAACGCCCCAAGGCTTGGTCCGGTATATGCTGATCCGGAACCGGAACCGGCAGTCGCGGGCGGCACTATTGCGCTACCTCAACCCTCTGGGCTTGATTGGTTTTGGACAACCGTTCCTGCAAAGCTGACCGAGCAAGGGCCGGTCCGCTTTCAAATGGCAATGGCCCAGTTGAATGATCCCCCTTCCGGGAAGGGCGTGCCAACGCCAAGGCTTCAGGCCTTGCAGAATATCGCGAACGCCCATGGGCGCAGCATCCTGATCGAAACTGTTGGCACGTCCGTGTCGCCTGCCTTGGTGCTTGCGGTCATTTCGGTTGAAAGTGCGGGACGTATAGATGCCGTCAGTTCTGCCGGTGCGGAAGGTTTGATGCAGCTGATGCCGGATACGGCAACGCGTTTCGGCGTCACCGACAGCATAGATCCCGCACAGAATATCAAAGGGGGCGTGGCCTATCTTGAATGGTTGCTTGATCACTTTGGAAATGACGCCTTGCTGGCGCTGGCGGGATACAATGCGGGCGAAGGCAATGTGCGTCGTTACGAAGGCGTGCCGCCGTTCAGCGAAACACGGGCCTATGTGCCCAAGGTGCTGGCTGCGTGGCAGGTGGCCAAAGGCCTATGCCAAACGCCACCTGAACTGATCACGGATGCCTGCGTCTTCAACGTGAACGGCATCTAGAC
>CBDTVH010000295.1:0-3841 GCA_965363665.1 uncultured Yoonia sp.
AGGCGTGTGGCTCACGGTCGAAGACATCGTGCTGAGCTGGAACAGAAGCGCCTTGTTGCGGGGCGCCATCGACGTAGAGGAATTGAGCGCCGCGCAGATCATCGTTTCGCGTGCACCCGTCGCAGAAGACACTGGCCCCTCGCCCGAGGCGCAGCCGTTTTCCTTGCCTGATCTGCCTGTCAGCGTGTCGGTCGATCAGTTGCGCATCGACCGGCTGGAGCTTGCCGAGGTGTTTCTGGGTGAACCATTCGCCGCGTCCCTGAACGGGTCGGCGCAACTGGACGATGGCGAGGGTGCGGTCAATGTCACAGCCGAGCGGCTGGGCGCCAAGACAGGCATCTTCGAGATCCAGGGAAGCTTTGCAAACGCATCCCGCAACCTTGATCTGCTGCTGAACCTTGAGGAAGGGCCGGATGGCATTGCAGCGCGGCTGCTGGAATTGCCCGGACGCCCGGCGGTCAGTTTGCGGATCGCGGGCAACGCGCCACTGGACGACTATGAAGCGACGATTGCGATTGCGACGGATGGCGAGGATCGTCTTGCAGGCTCATTCGCGCTGGCCAGCGTGGAGGGCGACCAACAGATCACACTTGATCTGGCCGGTGATGTTTCACCGCTGTTCACGCCTGAATACCAAGGGTTCTTCGGCACCGATGCCAGCCTTTCGGCGCAGGTGGTGCAGACCGCCGACGGGCGCATCAGTATTCCCCGGCTTGCACTGGACGCAGGCCGCGTGTCGCTGAACGGTGTGATCGAGATCGGCAGTCAGGGGTGGCCGCAGGTCATCGAAGTTACCGGTGGCATCGCTGCGCTGGGCAACGAACCTGTCTTGCTGCCGTTGCCGGGGCCAAAGACCTTTGTCGATGGCATGGATCTTTCGGTCACGTATGACGCTGCGTTGTCCGAGGACTGGCGCGCGAATATCACGGTGGAAGGCTTTGATCGCCCCGGCCTTGGCATCGCGGAACTGCGCCTTGATGGCGGCGGTGTGTTGCGATCCGGCGAAGGTGCGCAGGACGGGCTGATCACCGCAAACCTAGAATATGGCGCGACCGGTCTGCAACTGGCCGAAGTCGGGGCGTCAGAGGCGTTTGGCAGCCAGATCGGCGGCACCTTCGTCGCCTCACGTGCCGAGGGCGCGCCCACCGAGATTTCGCGCTTTACCCTCAGTGGTGCCGGGCTTGAAGCGCAAGCACAGGCAACGATTGCGGGGCCCGGTGAAGGGTTTCGGACCAATGCGAATTTGAATGCCGAGATTGCAGGCCTCAGCCGCTTTTCGACCCTTGTGGGCCAGCAGCTTGGTGGTGGCGCGGAAATTGCCGTACAGGCCAATGCCACACCGCTTGATGGTCTTTTCAGTATCATCTTGTCAGGGCAAACCAATGACCTGTCGGTCGGTATTCCCGAAGTTGACCGCGTTCTGGCGGGCAGCGGTACAATCGCGGCAACAGCGGTGCGCGATACCCAGGGAACGCGATTGGAAAACCTGCGCGTGCGCACCGATGCCGCCAACCTGCGCGCCAGTGCCGACCTGACCAGCGAAGGGTCCGAGGCGCGCTTGAACGCCAGCCTGCGCGATGTCGCATTGGTGCTGCCGGATGTGTCCGGACCTGCGGCAATCACCGGGGATGTGACCCAGCGGACCGATGGGACAATCGTGTTTGCCCTCGATGGCACCGGTCCAGCGGTGTCGTTCGGGGCCAATGGCACGGTCACTCCGGTGGAACTGGGGCAAACAATCAACGCGGCCCTGTCGGCAGACGTGCGCGACCTCAGCCGCTATGCCGCCTTGGCCGGGCAACCCTTGGCCGGTGCGGTCAATCTTGAGGCTGATGGCGTCTTGCTGGGTGACGGTCAGCGATTTGATGTCACCCTCAGCGGCCAGACACGGGATCTGGTGACGGGCATCGCGCGGGTCGATCCGCTGCTGGATGGCGCGGGGACCTTTGAAGGTACGGTATCGCGTCTGGGCGAAACCCGGTTCAGCGTGGCCGGATTGCAGGTCGAAACGCCGGCAATGCTGCTGACCGGGGATGCCGATGTGTCGCTGGATGGCGCAAATACTGCGGACCTGCTGTTCCGCATCAATGATGCCGCCGTGCTTGATCCCAGTCTCAGCGGTCCCATCACCGTGGGTCTGGATGCCATGCCGGCAGAGGCTGATGCCACCGATGTGGGTCTGCGGGTGCTGGGCCCGGGAACTGATGTGTCATTGGATGCGCGCGTGGCCTCGCCCGCCAACGACAGGGAAGTGACCGGTGAACTGGTGGCAACGGTGGAAAGCCTTGCAACATTCGCCCCGCTGATCGGGCAACCGGTTTCCGGCAGCATTGATGTGACGGCCTCGGGCAGCGTCTTGCCTGATCTCAGCCGCTTTGAAACACAAGTGAATTTGCGCAGTGAAAACCTTGCCATCGGGAACCCGACGCTTGATCCGCTGCTGGCGGGGACCGGACGGATCAATGCATCCATCGGGTTCGCCGACGAAGTGCTTGCGGTGCGCACGCTGGAAGTCTCGACGCGCGAAGTGTCCATCGTTGGCGCCCTGAACGGGGCCTCTGGCTTTGGGCAGGGCCGCTTCAATGCCAGTTTGCGCGATGTCGGCGTATTGACCGACCAGATCAGCGGACCGATCCGGGCACGGGGCGAAGCATCGCTTGATGAAGAGGGTAACTGGGGCATCGACGCCACAGGCACCGGCCCCGGCGGGCTATCCGCGCAGATTGTGGGCGAGGTCAGTCAAAGCGGAACCTTGGCGATTGATGTGGATGGCAGCGCGCCCCTGGCTTTGGCGAACGCCGCACTTGATCCGCGCAGACTTAGCGGGCTGGCGAACTTTGACCTGAACGTCAACGGACCGGCGGCGCTGTCGTCACTCAGCGGCGATATCACGTTTTCCAATGGCCGCCTCGCCGCCCCCAACCTGGGAGAGGCGTTGACGGACATCGGTGGGCAAATTCGCCTGACGAACGGCAATGCGCAGATAGATCTGACCACCCGCGTCGAAAGCGGCGGCGGTATCAGCATCAACGGGCCGGTGGCGCTGACCGGCGCAAATCAGGCCGATATCACCGTCACCCTGAATGACGTCGTTTTGCAGGACCCCGAGCTTTACACATCGCGCATCGCGGGCCGGATCAACCTGAATGGGCCGTTGCAAGGCGGGGCGCGCATCACGGGCCGGTTGGAGCTGGGACAGACGGATATTCAGGTGCCATCGTCGTCGATCAGTTCATTGGGAGATCTGCCCGAGGTCACGCATATCAACGCACCCGCGCCGGTGCAGCGGACCTTGTCCCGCGCCGGGGTCTTGGGCCAGAACAATGGCAACGGTGGCGGCGGTGATGGCGGCGGCGGGCGGGCCTTTCCGCTTGATATCGTGATCAACGCACCCTCGCGGATATTCATAAGGGGTCGCGGTCTGGACGCCGAACTTGGGGGGCGCCTGACGATCGGTGGCACCACCAATGACGTGATCCCCGTAGGCCGGTTTGAATTGGTGCGCGGTCGCATCGACATCCTGCAACAACGGTTCGAACTGGACGAAGGCACCGCCACGCTACAAGGCGATTTTGAACCTTTCATCCGGCTGGTCGCAACCACCGAAGCGGATACCGGTACCGTGATCAGCATTATCGTCGAAGGCCCCGCAGGCGCGCCAGAGGTCAGCTTTGTGTCGGTCCCCGAACTGCCGCAGGACGAAGTCCTGTCGCAGCTGATCTTCGGGCGCGATCTGCAAAGCATCAGCCCGTTGCAGGCTGTCCAGCTTGCCTCGGCGATCAGCACGCTTGCCGGGCGCGGCGGTGGCGCATTGGATCGGCTACGCGAAAACATCGGCCTT
>CBDTVH010000296.1:0-3840 GCA_965363665.1 uncultured Yoonia sp.
TTTTCTGCCAGAAAAGCAACGGCATCCAACCGCGTCCCAATCACGTCTACGCTGCAAGAAGGCGACGCCAGCCGCCGTTCCAGCAAACGCGCGCCGCCCGCTGTCACGGTCCGATCAATGCAATGCAACAGTGAACCTTGCTTGCCGCCGTTCATCGCATGGGTCAACTCAAGTGACCGGCGTGTCGCCGCATCAATCTGCATTGCGGCAGATTGCCCTTCCTGTACCGGCGGGCGTAACAGAGGCAGGTTGCCGCGCTGCGTGATGTCCAGATACTCCGCAACGGCCGACATCGCACCAACCTCAGCCCGACCAAAGCTGCCAAACGCATCAAGTGAGCCGACTTTGTAAAGACTGCAAAGACGCTTTTCGCCTGCCGTACTATCGAACGCCGACGCACCCAAAGTCGTCAGCGTTGCCCCTGAATCAGACACTATTCCAGCCCAATCCGTCTCAGATCCATCGACAACAATCACTTCGCGCGGGGTCAGCCGCGCCAGTTCCGGCCCCAATTGTGCGCCCGAACACGGCATCACGTGAAACGCACCGGTTGAGATATCGACCCAGGCCAGCGCACCTGCGTCCCGTACCACATGAAACGCTGCCAAAAAATTGTGCCGCCGCGCATCCAGCAAGGAATCCTCGGTCAACGTGCCGGGCGTCACCAGCCGTACGACCTCACGTTTTACAACAGCCTTGTACCCTCGCTTTTTCGCTTCAGCCGGGCTTTCCATTTGCTCGCAAACGGCAACACGGAACCCTTTGCGGATCAACGTCAGGAAATATCCCTCAGCCGCATGATGCGGCACACCACACATCGGAATGTCCTGATCGTCGTGTTTGCCGCGCTTGGTCAGCGCAATATCCAGCGCCTCAGCCGCCGCTACGGCATCATCAAAGAACATCTCATAAAAATCACCCATCCGGTAAAACAGGATCGCATCAGGATGCTCTGCTTTTATCTCCAGATATTGCGCCATCATGGGCGTTGTGCTGCTTTTGGTGGTGCTCATGTATCCCCCGGGATCATCCCGCGCACATTAGCAGCCCATGTTAGCGACGAAAGCCCGAAATGAATCCGTTGCGGCCTGGTGTCGGAACCCGCTATGTCTTGTAGGCTCAGAGGGGGAAATAATGTCCAAGAACAAACTCACACGCGAAGACGCGCTGCAATTCCATATGCATCCCAGCCCCGGCAAATGGGAAATTCAGGCCACCGTACCAATGACAACCCAGCGCGATTTGTCGCTTGCCTATTCCCCCGGCGTTGCGATCCCGTGCGAGGAGATTGCAGCAGATCCTGCAACGGCATACGACTATACAAATAAGGGCAATCTGGTCGCCGTGATTTCCAACGGGACTGCCGTGCTGGGCCTTGGTAACCTTGGCGCGCTGGGCAGTAAGCCTGTCATGGAAGGGAAATCCGTCCTTTTCAAACGCTTTGCCGACGTCAATTCCATCGACATCGAACTTGATACCGAAGACGCCGACGAATTTATCAAGGCCGTGCGCCTGATGGGCCCCACCTTTGGCGGCATCAATCTGGAAGATATCAAAGCGCCCGAATGCTTTATTATCGAGCAAACGCTGAAAGAGCAGATGGACATCCCCGTTTTCCACGATGACCAGCATGGCACTGCCGTGATCTGTGCAGCTGGCCTGCTCAACGCGTTGCACCTGTCGGGCAAAAAGATCGAGGACGTCAAGATCGTGCTCAATGGTGCCGGTGCTGCTGGTATCGCGTGCCTCGAATTGCTCAAGGCGATGGGCGCAAAGCACGACAACTGCATCATGGCCGACACCAAAGGTGTGATCTACCAAGGCCGAACCGAAGGGATGAACCAATGGAAATCCGCCCACGCCGCTAATACCGAAGCGCGGACGTTGGATGACGCGATGAAGGGCTGCGATGTGTTTCTGGGGGTCAGCGCCAAGGGCGCTGTCACACAGGAAATGGTGTCTAATATGGCCGAAAACCCGGTTATTTTTGCTATGGCGAACCCTGACCCAGAGATTACGCCCGAAGATGCCCATGCCGTCCGTGAAGATGCCATCGTTGCCACAGGCCGCAGCGATTACCCCAATCAGGTCAACAATGTCCTTGGCTTTCCGTACCTGTTCCGCGGCGCACTGGATATCCACGCGCGCGCAATCAATGATGAGATGAAGATCGCCTGTGCCGAAGCCCTTGCCGCGCTGGCCCGTGAAGATGTGCCTGATGAAGTTGCGATGGCTTACGGCAAAAAACTGACCTTTGGCCGCGATTACATCATCCCTACGCCATTCGACCCCCGCCTCATACACCGCATCCCTACGGCCGTCGCGCAGGCAGGTATGAAAACTGGCGTCGCCCGTCGCCCCATCGTGGATATGAATGCCTACGAACTGTCGCTGAAATCCCGTATGGACCCGACGCAATCCATCTTGCGTAGCCTGAACGCCCGCGCCCGCGCCAATCAATCCACTGTTGTCTTTGCCGAAGGCGATGATCCACGCGTATTGCGCGCTGCTGTCATGTACCAACGCGCGGGCATGGGCAAAGCGCTGATCGTTGGGCGCCAAGATGACGTGCGCGAAAAACTAACCGCAGAGGGCCTGCCTGAAGCTGTGGCTGAGCTGGAAATCATCAACGCGGCGACAACCCCGCATTTGGAAACCTATAAGGACTTTCTGTATAATCGCCTGCAACGCAAAGGTTTTGATGCCCAAGACGTCCACCGTCTTGCTGCCCGCGACCGCCACGTTTTTGCGGCGTTGATGCTGGCACATGGCCATGCCGACGGTATGGTCACGGGTGCGACCCGGAAATCGGCGCATATTCTTGAACTGATCAATCACGTCTTCGACGCAGAGCCACATGACGGTGCTGTTGGCGTGACCGCCGTTTTGCACAAGGGGCGGATTGTCCTGATCACCGACACGCTTGTTCACGAATGGCCTGACGAAAATGACCTTGCCGACATCGCCGAACGTGGCGCATTCGTTGCCCGCGAACTGGGCCTGGAACCGCGCGTGGCCTTCCTGTCGTTTTCGACATTCGGATATCCGATGTCCGAACGCGCCGAAAAGATGCACCAGGCACCCCGGGTGCTGGATGCGCGCAAAGCTGATTTTGAGTATGAAGGCGAAATGACGGTCGATGTGGCGCTGAACGTCAAAGCGCAGGAAAACTATCCGTTTCAGCGTTTGACCGGCCCGGCCAATGTCTTGGTCGTACCCGCACGACATTCCGCATCCATCTCGGTTAAACTGATGCAGGAAATGGCGGGCGCGACCGTCATCGGCCCGATCTTGTCCGGGATCGGTAAGCCGATCCAGATCTGTTCCACAGTGTCCACAGTCAACGACATCATGAACATGGCCGTAATCGCCGCGTGCAAGGTCGACTGATGGCAATCTGGAACCTCGGCTCGATCAACGCGGATTTCGTTTACAGCGTCCCGCACATTCCCGCACCAGGTGAAACGCTTTCCTCGACCGAGCGCCGGGTTTTTCTGGGCGGGAAGGGCGCAAATATGTCCGTTGCCGCAGCTCGGGCAGCAGCCCGCGTGCACCATATCGGGGCCGTGGGTGAAGATGGGCGCTGGGCTGTGCAACGCCTGCTCGAATACGGCGTGGATACCCGCAATATCGCTGTGTTAGACACTGAAACGGCGCAAGCGATCATCATGGTGGACCCGGATGGTGAGAACGCAATCGTGCTGCATCCCGGCGCAAACGTGGAAATCCCGCAGGTGACCTTGCAGGCGGCCATGGCCGAGGCTGAAACAGGCGATTGGCTAGTCATCCAGAATGAAACCAACCTGCAACGCACTGCCGCCAAGATGGGCAAGAAGCTGG
>CBDTVH010000297.1:0-3830 GCA_965363665.1 uncultured Yoonia sp.
TTTGTCAGTTCGCTGTCCGACGACATCATCAACGCCGTGCCGCAAGCGATGCGCGATGGGTCCTTGGGCCTTGGCGCCACCCCGTCCGAAACCATCCGCCAGGTTGTGATCCCGGCTGCATTGCCGGGCATCGTTGGTGCGATCCTGCTGGCGGCATCGCGCGCTATCGGTGAGACGATGATCGTGGTCCTGGGGGCAGGGGCCGCAGCACGCCTGTCGCTTAATCCGTTCGAGGCGATGACGACCGTGACCGTGAAAATCGTCAGCCAATTGACCGGTGATACCGACTTTGCCAGCCCCGAAACACTTGTCGCCTTCGCCCTTGGTCTGACGCTGTTCGTCATCACTCTGGGCCTGAATGTGTTCGCCCTTTATATCGTGCGCAAATACAGGGAGCAGTACGAATGAAAACCTCCCTTCTTGTCAGTGATGCCCGCACCAAAAAGCGCAATGCCGCCGAGGCGCGCTTCAAGGCTTATGGGCTTTCGGCCATCGTGGTTGCCATGCTGGCGCTTGCGATTTTGCTGACGTCTGTTTTGACCAACGGTCTCAGTGCCTTTCAGCAAACATTCATCACGCTGCCAGTCGAACTCGTGGCCGAGCGTGTGGATAAGGAAGGTAACCGCGACCCCGCAGAAATGGCAAAGACCACGACGATTGGGTATGCGCCGCTTTTGCGTGACGCCATCGTCGCCGAGGTTGCGCGGCAGGGTCTGACGACCGACCTGTCCGACAAGGACATAGCCGACATGATCTCGAAAGAGGCGGCGGCATCGGTGCGCAACCGCGTCTTGGCCAACCCTGATCTGGTTGGACAGACGGTGACGTTTGATCTGCTGGCATCCGGCCGAATTGATGGCGTTTTCAAGGGGCGCGTGACGGCGGACTCAGCCGCGTTGGATGGCAACACCTCGCCGGAGGCGGTGATGCTGGCACGGGATCTTGCCGATGCGGGCGTGATCGAGACAAAGTTCAATTGGAATTTCTTTATATCACCGGATGCGTCAGATCAGCGCCCCGAAGCGGCTGGCCTTGGCGTCGCCATCCTTGGATCGCTTTACATGATGCTGGTTGTGTTGTTCCTGGCGCTGCCGATTGGCGTGGCTTCATCCATCTATCTGGAAGAATTTGCACCCAGGAACCGGATTACGGATATCATTGAGGTGAATATCTCAAACCTCGCGGCTGTACCGTCGATTGTCTATGGTATTCTGGGGCTTGCGATTTTTATTAACTTCATGGAGTTCAACCAGTCATCGCCCTTGGTGGGTGGTCTGGTGCTGACCCTGATGACACTGCCTACGATCATCATTTCAACCCGTGCGGCGCTGAAGTCCGTGCCACCGTCGATCCGCGATGCGGCATTGGGTGTGGGTGCGTCCAAGATGCAGTCGGTATTCCACCACGTGTTGCCGCTGGCGGCACCGGGCATTTTGACGGGCACGATCATCGGATTGGCACAGGCCTTGGGTGAAACCGCCCCGCTTTTGCTGATCGGCATGGTCGCCTTTGTGCGTGAGTATCCGGCGGCCTATACGCCTGATGCGGGGCTTTTCGGTGAAGCCTCGACCGCGCTGCCGGTGCAGGTCTACAACTGGACCCAACGCTCTGATCCGGCCTTTGTGGAACGTGCCTCGGGTGCGATCATTACATTGCTGGTGTTTTTGCTTATCATGAACGCGGTCGCGATCTATCTGCGTCGCCGCTTTGAACGGCGCTGGT
The DNA here is from genome assembly GCA_965363665.1 of uncultured Yoonia sp. Taxonomy (GTDB): domain Bacteria; phylum Pseudomonadota; class Alphaproteobacteria; order Rhodobacterales; family Rhodobacteraceae; genus Yoonia. Next base: position 1,723 of record CBDTVH010000297.1, read on the forward strand.
AGGAGAAGAAAAATGGAAGATATGACACATGTGGATCGCGCAATGAGCACAGCCCAGGATATCAAGATTTCCGCCAAGGGCGTTCAGGTCTATTATGGCGATAACCACGCCATCAAGGACGTGAACGTCGAAATCGACGACAAGACAGTCACGGCATTTATTGGTCCGTCCGGCTGCGGCAAGTCAACGTTCCTGCGTTGTATCAATCGCATGAACGATACGATTGATATCGCCCGGGTGACCGGCGATATCCGCATCGACGGCGAAGATATCTATGACCCCAAGGTGGATCCGGTTCAATTGCGTGCCAAAGTGGGCATGGTGTTTCAAAAGCCGAACCCGTTCCCCAAGTCGATCTATGATAATGTCGCCTATGGCCCCAAAATTCACGGATTGGCGCGCAACAAGGCTGATCTGGACGAGATTGTTGAGAAATCTCTGCGGAAGGCCGCGTTATGGAATGAAGCGAAAGACCGGTTGGATTCGCCCGGGACCGGCCTGTCTGGTGGCCAGCAGCAGCGTCTGTGCATTGCCCGCGCGATTGCGACGGCACCGGAAGTCTTGTTGATGGACGAACCGTGTTCCGCATTGGACCCTATCGCCACAGCGCAGGTCGAGGAATTGATCGATGAATTGCGCCAGAGTTTCTCTGTCGTGATCGTCACCCACTCCATGCAGCAGGCGGCCCGCGTCAGCCAAAAGACCGCATTCTTCCACCTTGGTCATCTTGTGGAATACGATGACACCGACAAGATTTTCACCAACCCGCAGGACCCGCGCACGGAAAGCTATATTTCCGGCCGGATCGGGTAAGGAGCACTTAGAATGAACGAACATATCTCGTCAGCCTATGACCGCGATCTGGAGGGCATCACGACCCTGATCGTGAAGATGGGCGGCCTTGTCGAAGAAGCGATCCTGAAGGCGGCCAAATCGCTTGCTGATCGCGACGTGGAGTTGGCAGAGGAAGTGCGCGACGGCGACAAGGTGATTGACGCGCTTGAAATCCAGATCAACGAAGAAGCTGCGCGTACGATTGCGCTGCGCGCCCCTGTTTCCAAGGACTTACGGTCCGTTCTTACAGTCCTGCGCCTTGCCGCGTCTTTGGAGCGGATCGGCGATTACGCCAAGAACATCGCCAAGCGCACCAGCGTCGTGGTTGAAATGAGCCCGGTTATCGGGTCCGACGCTGCATTGCGCCGGATGGCCCGTGAAGTGGAACATATGCTGAAAGATACGCTCGACGCCTATGTGCGCGGCGATGCTGATCTGGCCGAAAACGTGCGGCAGCGCGATCAGGAAGTGGACCAGATGTATAACGCGCTGTTCCGCGAGTTTCTGACCTTCATGATGGAAGACCCGCGCAATATTACAGCCTGCATGCACCTGCATTTCATGGCAAAAAACATTGAACGTATGGGCGATCTGACAACGAATATGGCCGAACAGGTGATCTATCAGGTCACCGGCGAGATGCCCGATGAAGCCCGCCCGAAGGGCGACAAAACTGCCTATGTGACTGATCCGAGTTAGGCCGATGGCACCAAAACCCCATGTTCTGATTGTTGAAGATGAGGCCGCCCAGCGTGAAGTGCTGGCCTACAATCTGGAGTCAGAAGGATTTCGCGTCAGCCGCGCCGAAAACGGGGATGAGGCGATGCTTTGCGTCGCGGAGGACGTGCCGGATGTGATCGTGCTTGACTGGATGATGCCCCATCTATCCGGGATCGAGGTGTGCCGACGCCTGAAGCTCAAACCCGACACACGCGGTATCCCGATTATCATGCTTTCGGCGCGGTCGGAAGACGTGGACAAGGTCCGCGGGCTGGAAACCGGTGCGGACGATTACGTGGTGAAACCCTATTCGGTCTCGGAACTGATGGCACGCGTCCGCACACAGCTGCGCAGGGTCCGCCCCGCCACCGTGGGTCAGGTTCTGACCTATGATGATATCGTGCTGGACGCGGAAACGCATCGGGTCACGCGCGACGAAACCCCCTTGAAACTTGGCCCGACCGAATTTCGCCTGCTGTCGACTTTTATGGAAAAACCCGGCCGTGTCTGGTCACGCGATATGCTGCTGGACCGTGTCTGGGGGCGGGATATTT
>CBDTVH010000298.1:0-3821 GCA_965363665.1 uncultured Yoonia sp.
CATGCCCCGTTTACGAAGGACTGTAGATGTTGGGCGGCTAGACCGTTTGACAAAATTGAGCCGGGGGAAACCCCAAAATTGGAGTGAAACTGTGGATAGAGCACAAAAAGAACAGCTGGTCGACGATCTCGGCCAGATCTTTGAAAGCTCTGGCGTTGTAGTGGTTGCCCGCTACGAAGGCATGACAGTTGCTGAAATGCAGGACCTGCGCGCTAACATGCGTGAAGCGGGCGGTTCCGTACGCGTTGCCAAGAACAAGCTCGCCAAGATCGCCCTTGAGGGCAAGCCATGCGCAAGCATCGCTGAATACCTCGAAGGCATGACTGTACTCGCCTACTCGGAAGACCCCGTCGCTGCGGCGAAGGTTGTCGACAAGTATGCCAAAGGGAATGACAAACTTGTCATTCTTGGCGGTGCCATGGGCGAGACAGCACTGGACGTCGCTGGTGTGAAAGCCGTTGCCGGGATGCCATCACGCGAGGAGCTTATTGCTTCTATCGTGGGCTGCATCGCTGCACCGGGCAGCAACATCGCCGGGGCCATTGGCGCGCCTGCTTCGAACATCGCGAGCATTCTTTCGACCATCGAAGAGAAAGCTGCATAAAGCATCTGAATTGACTTGGGGTTCACGCCCTGACGTTGGAACACACTTAAAACGAACGGAAAGCATAAAATGGCTGATCTGAAAAAAATGGCTGAAGAGATTGTTGGTCTGACCCTTCTCGAAGCACAAGAACTGAAAACCATCCTCAAGGATGAGTATGGCATTGAGCCCGCAGCTGGCGGCGCAGTCATGATGGCTGGCCCTGCTGATGGTGGTGGCGAAGCTGCTGCTGAGAAGACAGAATTCGACGTCGTTCTCAAGAATGCAGGCGCATCCAAAATCAACGTCATCAAAGAAGTCCGCGGCATCACAGGTCTTGGCCTGAAAGAAGCCAAGGACCTTGTCGAAGCTGGTGGCAAGATCAAGGAAGGCGCGTCCAAGGACGAAGCCGAAGAGATCAAGAGCAAGCTGGAAGCAGCTGGCGCAGAGGTCGAGCTGGCCTAAGCCAAGCTTTTGGCGAAATCAAATTCGCCCAAAAACACGGCTGGACTCGCAGATATGCGGGTCCAGCCAAACCTGTCTTAGAGGTCGGCCAATTTGCTGACCGACCTCTTGGGTAGGTTTCTATAGTCGGGAGGCAGCCGGTGGGACGGCGGCCACGAATAGACTTGGAACCCCCGGTCAAATGGGCAAAGCATCGCGGCCCGGGCGATGTGGATCTCGAGAGACAAACAAAAGGTGACACCGCACATGGCTTCTACGTTCCTAGGACAGAAACGCCTGCGTAAGTACTACGGCAAAATCCGTGAAGTGCTTGAAATGCCGAACCTTATCGAGGTTCAGAAATCCTCTTACGATCTGTTCCTGCGCTCTGGCGACAGCGACACACCGCTTGACGGCGAAGGCATCAAAGGTGTCTTCCAGTCGGTGTTCCCGATCAAGGATTTCAACGAAACCGCCGTTCTTGAATTCGTCAAGTACGAGCTGGAAAAGCCCAAATACGATGTCGAGGAATGTCAGCAACGCGACATGACCTACAGCGCGCCGCTCAAGGTGACGCTGCGCCTCATCGTGTTCGATGTGGATGAGGATACCGGCGCGAAATCCGTCAAGGACATCAAGGAACAGGACGTCTTCATGGGCGATATGCCCCTGATGACCCCGAACGGCACTTTTGTCGTCAACGGTACCGAGCGTGTGATCGTATCCCAGATGCACCGTTCCCCCGGTGTGTTCTTTGACCACGACAAGGGCAAGACCCACTCTTCCGGCAAACTGCTGTTTGCCTGCCGCATCATCCCATACCGTGGCAGCTGGCTCGACTTTGAATTCGACGCCAAGGACTTGGTGTTCTGCCGGATCGACCGCCGCCGCAAACTGCCTGTGACGACCCTGCTTTATGCACTGGGTCTGGATCAGGAAGGCATCATGAATGCCTATTACAACACGGTTGACTACAAACTGGACAAGAAGGGCAAAGCCTGGACGACCAAGTTCTTCCCAGAGCGTGTTCGTGGCACACGCCCTGCCTTTGATCTGGTCGATGCCAAAACCGGCGAAGTGATCGCCAAAGCGGGCGAGAAAGTGACACCACGCGTCGTCAAGAAACTGATCGACGCCGGCGAAGTCACCGATCTGCTGGTGCCATACGAGAACATCGTGGGCAAGTTTGTCGCTCAGGATATCATCAACGAAGAAACCGGCGCGATCTATGTCGAAGCCGGTGATGAACTGACGCTTGAGATGGACAAAGAGGGTGAAGTCATTGGCGGCACGCTCAAGGATCTGGTTGATGCGGGCATCAAGACGATCCCCGTGCTGGACATTGATAACATCAATGTTGGCGCGTACATGCGCAACACGATGGCGGCCGATAAGAACATGAACCGCGAAACCGCGCTCATGGATATCTACCGCGTCATGCGTCCGGGCGAACCACCGACCGTCGATTCAGCCTCTGCGCTGTTTGACACGCTGTTCTTTGACAGTGAGCGGTATGACCTGTCCGCCGTTGGCCGCGTGAAGATGAACATGCGCCTTGATCTGGATGCCGAAGACACCATGCGCACCCTGCGCAAGGAAGACATCGTTGCATGCATCAAGGCTCTGGTCGAATTGCGTGACGGCAAGGGCGATATCGACGATATCGACCACCTTGGTAACCGTCGTGTCCGTTCCGTCGGCGAATTGATGGAAAACCAGTACCGCGTTGGTCTGCTGCGCATGGAGCGCGCGATCAAAGAGCGTATGTCATCCGTCGAAATCGACACGGTGATGCCGCAGGACCTGATCAACGCCAAGCCTGCTGCCGCAGCCGTGCGTGAATTCTTTGGTTCCAGCCAGTTGTCGCAGTTCATGGACCAAACCAACCCGCTGTCCGAAGTGACACACAAGCGTCGCTTGTCTGCGCTTGGACCCGGCGGTCTGACACGTGAGCGTGCGGGCTTTGAGGTGCGCGACGTGCACCCAACCCACTACGGTCGTATGTGTCCGATTGAGACACCGGAAGGTCCGAACATTGGTTTGATCAACTCGCTAGCCACTTTTGCCCGGGTGAACAAATACGGCTTCATCGAAACACCATACCGCAAGGTCACAGACGGCAAGGTCACGGACGAAGTGTCCTATATGTCCGCAACAGAAGAAATGCGTCACACCGTGGCGCAGGCCAACGCGAATATGAACGCCGATGGATCGTTCCATAACGACTTGGTTTCAACCCGCAAGAACGGCGATTACACGCTGTCTCCACGCGAAAACGTGGACCTGATCGACGTGTCGCCAAAGCAGCTGGTGTCTGTTGCGGCGTCCTTGATTCCGTTCCTTGAAAACGACGACGCCAACCGCGCCCTGATGGGTTCGAACATGCAACGTCAAGCGGTTCCACTGCTTCAGGCCGAGGCCCCGCTTGTGGGTACCGGTATCGAAGAAGTTGTGGCGCGCGACAGTGGCGCGGCGATCATGGCGAAACGTGCCGGTATCATCGACCAGGTCGATGCCCAGCGTATCGTTATTCGTGCGACATCTGATCTTGAGTTGGGCGATGCGGGCGTTGATATCTACCGTATGCGCAAGTTCCAGCGCTCGAACCAGAACACCTGCATCAACCAGCGTCCGCTGGTGAAGGTGGGTGACACGATCCAGAAAGGTCAGGTCATTGCTGACGGTCCATCCACCGATATTGGTGAATTGGCCCTTGGTAAGAACGTAGTCGTCGCGTTTATGCCGTGGAACGGCTACAACTACGAGGACTCGATCCTGATCTCCGAGCGTATCG
>CBDTVH010000299.1:0-3821 GCA_965363665.1 uncultured Yoonia sp.
CACAATCTGCCTGCCTTCGACAAACAGGGCATCGACCTTCGCAGGGCCCGCCAGCAACAGCGCCGCCGGGTCCCAAGAACCGGCATTTTCAACCGCTGCGGCACTCCAAATCGCGATATCGGCGCGTTTGCCGGTGGCAATCTGCCCGCAGTCATCGCGCCCCAGCACAGCGGCACCACCGCGTGTGGCGATTTCCAGTGCCTCGCGGGCCGACATCGCATCCGCGCCGTTTTGAACCCGCTGCAACAGCATGGCCTGCCGCGCCTCACTGACCAGATTACCAATGTCATTGCTGGCCGATCCATCGACACCCAGCCCCACGCGAACCCCTGCATCCCGCATCTGGCGCACGGGTGCAATACCGGATCCAAGGCGGCAATTTGAACAAGGGCAATGGGCCACACCTGTGCGGCTGCGCGCAAAGAGGTCGATTTCACGGCCGTCCAGTTTGACACAATGGGCGTGCCAGACATCATCACCTGTCCAGCCAAGATCTTCGGCATATTGACCGGGGCGGCAGCCGAACATTTCCAGCGAATAGGCAATGTCTTCTTCGTTTTCCGCCAGATGTGTGTGCATCATCACACCCTTGTCGCGCGCCAGTATCGCGGCATCCCGCATCAGATCCTGCGTCACCGAAAACGGGCTGCAGGGTGCCACGCCGACACGGACCATCGCCCCCGGCCGAGGGTCGTGAAACGCATCAATTACACGAATGCTGTCTTTCAGGATGGTGCGTTCATCTTCAACAAGTGCATCGGGCGGCAGCCCGCCGTCGCTTTCGCCGATGCTCATCGCGCCGCGTGTCGCATGAAACCGCAAACCAACATCCTGCGCCGCCGCGATTGTGTCATCAAGGCGCGCACCGCCGGGGTATAGATAAAGGTGGTCCGAGGTCAGAGTGCAGCCCGACAGCGCCAGTTCGGCCAGCCCGACCTGTGCAGAGACATACATCTCCTCGGGACCAAACCGCGACCAGATTGGATAAAGCCGCTGGAGCCAGCCAAACAACAATGCATCCTGCGCACCGGGCACGGCGCGCGTCAGCGTCTGGTACAGATGGTGATGGGTGTTGATCAAACCGGGGGTGATGATCTTGCCCTTTGCCCAGAGCACAGTTGCGCCCTCTGCGGACAGTTCCGGACCAACCGCGGCAATCGCACCATCGCGCAAAAGTATATCGGCACCGTGCAATTCGCGCCGCTGATCATCCATCGTGATGATCACCTCGGCAGCTTTGATCAACGTGTCAGCCACGCAGCGTGTCCTTGAGAATGACCAAAGCTTCGGCGTGGATTTCCGCGTTTGCCGCTGCAATGACCCGTCCACCATCATGCGCAGGGGCACCGGTCCAGTCAGTCACGATCCCACCCGCCGCCTGAATGACCGCGATGGGCGCGTGAATATCATAGGCGTTCAAACCGGCTTCAATCACAAGGTCGCCCTGCCCCGCTGCCAGTAATGCATATGCATAACAATCCATCCCATACCGGGTCAGCTGCGCGTGTTTCGCGACCGCATGGAACGCGGCGCCCTCATCCGCTGTTCCGACTTCTGGAAAGGTTGTAAGAACTGTGGCCTGAGACAAAGGACCCGGTGCGCGGGTTTGCAGCGGGCTCTGGCCCCTTGGTCCATGCACTTCAGCCACGCCGAAGCCACCGGCAAAACGCTCACCAATGTAGGGCTGATCAATCAGGCCGAACAGCGGGCCGTCCGCATTGGCCACCGAGATCAAGACCCCCCATGTCGGCGTGCCGCTGATATAGCCGCGCGTGCCATCAATGGGGTCCAAAACCCAGGTCAGGCCGGTTGTCCCGCTTTGGTGCCCGAATTCTTCGCCCAATATCGCGTCGTCAGGCCGCATGGCGGCAAGGACATCGCGCATCGCCTGCTCAGCGTCACGGTCGGCGACGGTCACCGGATCAAAACCCGCGCCGTCCTTGTTATCGGCCAGCAGAGTGGATGCGCGGAAATACGCCAACGTGACCGGTCTGGCGGCATCAGCAAGCGCATGCGCCACGCGGATTAGTTCCGCTTGGGTTGTTTCCGATACTGTCATGTGGGTGAGTCCTTCATCTGCGCCAACGCTACCTTTGGCGGTAACGTGGCGCAGCATGACAGGTCAAGTCGTGGGCTAAGCCGCCTCACTCAGGACGCGGGCGAGGTCGAATAGACGCCGACGCTGATTTTCTGGAATCGCATAGTATGAGCGCAGCAGTTCAAGCGCTTCTTTGTCAGTCAGGATATCACCGGGCATGTCGGAGTTTTTCGCATGCGCATCAGGCTCTGCATCAAGTCCTTCGAAGAAGAAAGAAACCTGTACTCCCAACACGTTAGCGATATCCCAAAGGCGGGAAGCGCTGACACGGTTCATACCCGTTTCATACTTTTGGATCTGCTGGAACTTGATTCCGACAGCCCCTGCAAGTTGTTGCTGCGTTGTACCATTCATCCAGCGCCTATGACGGATACGCTTGCCGACATGCACGTCAACGGGATGTTTCATTATCGTTACCTCACTATTAAAGGTCACATCCGGACACGTGCCCGGGACCTTTACAAACGTTTCGGTGGTGTCTTGTGCAACATCACCATCTTCTACACTACGCAAAACACCATTAGCACAAAACACGCAACGGTTGCACCCCGCGTCCTGACCTTAAGGACAGGTTTGCTGCTCAATTTTTCTAAAATTCGAGCAAAACGTCACCGTTTTACAATTCGGAACGTGCCACCGATAAAGGAAGGCAGCACGACTCAGACAAAGGACTCAAGGACAATGCGCGCATTTCAGGTGGCCTCTTTCGGTGACAAACCCACTATTGCCGATCTTGCCGATCCAGCTCCGGGGCCCGGTGAAGTTCTACTGGACATTGCAGCCTGCGGGTTGAACTTTGCCGATCTGTTGATGGCGAAGGGCACCTATCAGGACACTCCCGAACCACCCTTTACCCTTGGGATGGAGGTTTGCGGCACAGTGATCACGCAAGGCCCAGGCGTCGAAAAGCCTACGGTCGGAACGCGTGTCGCGGTTTTCGGAGGCCAAGGTGGGCTGGCCGAAAAGGGTGTTTTTCCCGCAGCACTCTGCCGTGACGTCCCTGATACGATGAGCGACGAAATCGCTGCCGGTTTCATGGTGGCCTATGGGACATCCCACCTGGCCCTTGCACGCCGCGCGCAGTTGCAGGCAGGTGAAACCCTTTTGGTCCTGGGTGCCGCCGGTGGCGTCGGATTGACTGCTGTTGAGGTCGGTAAAACGATGGGGGCGACTGTCATCGCGGTGGCGCGTGGTGCGGATAAACTGGCCGTCGCAAAAGCGGCGGGTGCCGATCACCTGATTGACAGCGAAACCGATGATATCAAGTCAGCGGTCAAGGCGCTTGGTGGGGCGGATGTGGTCTATGATCCGGTCGGCGGTGATACCTTCAAGGCCGCTCTGGGCGCCTGCAACAGGGAAGCGCGGGTGATCGTCATTGGCTTTGCGAGCGGGGATGTTCCGCAAATCCCCGCGAACATTCTTCTGGTCAAGAACATCACGGTGATTGGCTTTTACTGGGGTGGCTATCTTGGCTTTAACCCACAAGCGCTGACCGATAGTCTGGCTGAATTGATGGCCTGGCATGCTGACGGCAGGCTCAAGCCGCACATCAGCCATACATTGCCCCTTGACCAGGCGGCGGACGCGCTGGAATTTATGCGCAGCCGCAAATCAACCGGCAAGGTCGTGGTTACGCCGTAAGAAGCTGCGCCTTGGGCTGGGGTGCTGCATAGCATTGCTGAACGATCCGGGCCATTGCCGCGCTGGCCTGATCTTCGGGTTT
>CBDTVH010000300.1:0-3819 GCA_965363665.1 uncultured Yoonia sp.
CCCGTGTCAGGGCAGGCAGGCCAGCGGCCACGCCATCCAGCGTCCGCGTTTGTTTCTTTCCCGCCCGTTCAGCCGCTTTGATCTTTTCCCAATCGGCGACCTGCTGCTGAGCTGACTTTTCACGCGATTCGTCGCCAAAGACGTGCGGATGGCGCGCGACCATCTTGTCGCTGATCGCTTTCACGACGCTTTCAAAGGTAAAATGTCCCGCCTCGGCCCCCATCTGGGTGTGATAGACCGTCTGCAACAGCAGATCACCCAACTCCCCCTCCAAATCGGTCCAGTCACTGCGGGCAATGGCGTCGGCCACCTCATAAGCCTCTTCGATCGTGTAAGGCGCGATGCTGTCGAAATTCTGCTCGATGTCCCATGGGCAACCTGTCTGCGGATCGCGCAAACGACGCATGATTTCCAGCAAGCGCGACATCCCGCCGTCGGGATCGTGGATCAGGGTGTCATCAGGCATTGCGCAGGGCCTCTTGTTGCGGTCAATTGGCAACGTAAGACCACCAAGCCCGGAGCGCCAGACATGCCTGTCATCAATCGTATCGCAGATTTCGCAGACGACATGACAGCTTGGCGCAGACATTTGCATATGCATCCTGAATTGCAGTTCGAATGCTTCCAGACAGCGAACTTCGTGGTCGAGAAACTGCGCGCATTTGGCGTCGATGAAATCCACGAAGGGATCGCCACGTCCGGGGTAGTGGCCATTATCAATGGAAACGCCTCAGGGCCGACCATCGGTCTGCGTGCTGATATGGACGCGCTGCCCATGCAAGAGGAAACGGGACTTCCCTATGCCTCGACCATTCCCGGCAGGATGCATGCGTGCGGGCATGACGGACACACAACGATGCTTTTGGGGGCTGCCCGCTATCTGGCGGAAACCCGTAACTTCGCAGGGCGCGTCGTCTTGATCTTTCAACCGGCGGAAGAGGGTGGTGGCGGTGCAGAGGTGATGGTCAACGAAGGCATATTGGACCGCTTCGAGATCGCCGAGGTGTACGCGCTGCACAGCGGGCCGGGCGATAAGGTTGGCGCATTTTATACAACGCCCGGCCCGATCCTTGCCGCGGTTGACACGATGCATATTCATATCACAGGCGTCGGCGGGCACGGCGCCTATCCCTATGAAACCGCTGATCCCGTGGTCGCGGCGGTCGGCATGGTCAATGCGATCCAGACCATCGTCAGCCGTAACAACCGCGCCTATGAGGATCTGGTGATCTCGGTCACGCAAATCCACACGGGGACGGCAGATAACATCGTTCCTGAAAAAGCCTATATCAACGCCACCATCCGCACGATGTCAAAGGACACCCAAGCGATGGTGCGCAAGCGTCTGGCCGAAATCGTGGATGGTCATGCGACCGCTTATAACGTGCGCGCAGAGCTGACATATGACGTCGGCTATCCCGCGACGATCAATGACGCAGCCAAGACCGCCTTCGCCGCTGATGTCGCGCGCGAAATTTCACCCGATGTCGACGATGCCCGCCAATACGAAATGGGCGGTGAGGATTTCGCATATATGCTGGAAAAACGCCCGGGCGCTTATGTGTATGTAGGCAATGGTGACAGCGCCGGCTTGCACCATCCGTCTTATGATTTTGCTGACGGGGCGGCCCCGGCCGGTGCGTCGTTTTTTGCGCGACTGGTAGAACGCGCCTTGCCGGTTAACTAGGTGCTGTTTTGGCGGTGTCGGAGCCTCCGGCGGAAGTTTGATTGGACGAAGAAAGAGGTGATCAGTGACACTCGATAAAGCGAAAGTGGCGATTGATAGGGCGTTCACGGCGACGGAGCGCCGCGGGTTGGCCTATGAGAACGCCTTTGGCGGGGCCACGTCGTTTCTGCGCCGGACCTATACCAAGGACCTGACAGGCTATGATCTGGCCGTCACAGGTGTGCCCTTCGATCAGGCGGTGACACACCGGCCCGGTACGCGTTTTGGGCCGCGCGCCATTCGTGAAGCTTCCAGCCTGCAACCCTTTGACCCGCCCTATGGCTGGGATGGCTTCGATCCGCTTGGCGAATTCGCCATCGCTGATTATGGTGACATGGCCTTTGATTACGCCGATGTGCCGGGCGTGCCGGACCTGTTGCAGGCCCACATCGCAGGGATTTTGGCGCAGGGTTGCGGGACCGTCACCTTGGGTGGCGACCATTTCATTACCTTGCCGATCTTGCGCGCCTACGCCGAAAAATACGGTCCGTTGTCCGTGGTGCAGTTTGATGCCCATTCTGATCTGTGGCCTGACGACGATATGAACCGCATTGATCACGGCACGATGATGTACAAGGCCGTGAAGCTGGGCCTCGTCGATGTCACGCGGTCGATCCAGATCGGTATCCGCACGGAATGTGAGGACTATCTGGGCATGCCGTATATCGACGCCCGCACCTGTCATGAAAAGGGCAGCGGTTGGGTGGCCGAGCAGATCAAGGCGCGTTTGGGCGACCATCCGGCCTATGTGACCTTTGATATTGATGCGCTGGATCCGGCCTTTGCGCCGGGTACGGGGACGCCCGTTTGGGGTGGTTTGGCGTCGTGGCAGGCAGCGGCCATGCTGCGGGATATCGCCGGGATCAATATGGTTGGTGGCGATGTGGTCGAAGTCTCGCCACCCTATGACACCACCGGGGCCACTGCGATTGCGGGGGCGCATGTGGCGATGGACTTTTGCTGTTTTGCGTTATGGAATAAAAGGAAAAAATGATGCCGAACCAACCGATATCCGGCAATGATCTGGCGCGGTTTTCCGGGCCGCAGACGTTTATGCGATTGCCGCAGGTGGCGACGGCTGATGGGCTGGACGTCGGCTTTATCGGCATCCCGATGGATATCGGGACATCCTGGCGGTCCGGCACGCGGATGGGGCCGAAGCAGTTGCGCGAGCAATCTGCGATGATCCGCCCCTATAATATTCAAACCGGGGCGGCGCCCTTTGATGCGCTGCAATGTGCGGACCTTGGCGATGTGGCGATCAATACGTTTTCATTGAGCGATAGTATCCGCATTATTACAAAGACTTACAGCGCACACCTCAAGCATGAGTTTATTCCCATGACGCTTGGCGGCGATCATACCTTGACCCTTCCTGTGCTCCGCGCGGTGGCCGCCAAGCATGGCGCGCTGGCGTTGGTGCATGTGGATGCCCATGCGGACGTGAATGATGAGATGTTTGGCGAGCGTGAGACCCATGGCACAGTATTCCGTCGCGCCTATGAAGAAAAGCTTATCACGCCGGACAAGGTGTTCCAGATCGGGCTGCGCGGTACGGGGTATACGGCTGACGACTTTACCGAAGCGGCGGGTTGGGGGTTCAATCAGTACCTTGCGCCGGACCTTTGGCACAAGCCGCTGACCCCCTTGGCCGCTGAAATCAAAGCGAAAATCGGGGATCAGCCGTGTTACATCACCTATGATATCGACAGTCTGGACCCCGCCTATGCCCCCGGCACCGGCACGCCTGAAATTGGCGGGCTGACCACGCCACAGGCGATGGAACTGATCCGGGGCTTGCGCGGTTTGAACATCGTGGGATGCGATCTGGTCGAAGTCTCGCCGCCTTATGACACCTCTGGCAATACCGCGCTGACCGGGGCAAATCTGATGTTCGAGATGCTGTCGATCCTGCCCGGTGTGCCGTACAGATAGCGTAAATATGGTGTACAGAACCTGTACGTACAGCGTGCGGACAACAATTGGAGAAAGCCTTTGCGGATACTGACCGTTCTTGTGGTTTTGATCGTGGTCCTGATTGTGGCCCTGATGATTTATGTGCGGCTGGCACCGACGGACATCACGAAATGGCA
>CBDTVH010000301.1:0-3817 GCA_965363665.1 uncultured Yoonia sp.
ACCTACGTTCAGCCCGCCGATGAAACCGATCGTCCCATCGACGACCACGGTCTTGCGATGGTTGCGATAATTGATCTGAAATCGTTGCCGCGGTCGTTTGCCATCTGCTGGATCTGCCACCGTCACCCCGGCCCGGCGCAGTGCATTAAGGTAGTCGGATGGCAGTGATGTGCTTCCCACGGCATCAGCCATGAACCGAACAGTCACCCCGCGTTCGGCGGCCGCGATAAGCCGGTCGCGGAACGCGCGCCCCAGTTCATCGTCGCGCACGATAAAGAACTGTACCAGCACATAACGTTCAGCGGCGTCGATAGCGGCAAAGATCTTGTCAAAGGTTGCCTGCCCGTCAATCAAAGGCGTCAGGGCATTGCCCCGCACCGCAGGAAGATCAGCGATCTTTTCAAACGGCGCTGGATCAATGCGCGGCGGAACAGCGGGCAGAGCGGCTTGAGAAAGGGAGTTCAGGCCGTCAATCACCCGCTCACTGCTTTTGCGAGAGATCGCGTAACCCCGATAGCGGTGGTGACCCAGAAAAAGGTATAGAACAACCCCGATATAAGGTGCCGCCAGCAGGAACACGACCCATCCCACGGCACCCTGCGGTGTCCGCGAAGATGTGACCGCACGCCACGCGCAGTATATCGCGGCCATCTGAAGGGCCGCGACCCCGATCAGGCCAATGCCGACCATCGTACAGCACCACTCTTGTACATTTCCCTGAACAGCAACTTATAATGGTAGGACAAGCCCGTCCAACCTGCATTGCGGCTGAAACGGGCCGAAATTGATGTCCCGCAAGCGTCATTTCGCGCGCAATTTGATACACAATGCAATTCGGACAGACGCATGAAGCCTTTGCCGCCGAACATCTGTCAGCCTTGCGAATTCGCCTCGAAGTATTCACCGGCATCGACAACTTGGCCATCTGTCAGCGCGCAGACCGCAGGAGCGCCGCTCGCATCCAATGTGTATGTCCCACCTTGATCGACGCAGTAAGCGGCGGCAGGATTGGGAAAGGTCTTTGGGGTTGCGCAGGCTGCACAAAAGGCGAGGCCAATATATGCGGCGACGTTTGAAAACTTCATTTCGACTTCCTCAATCGCCGACTGACACGACCTTGCAGGTCTGTCAAACGGCTTGCCGCGTCTCATGCACCTGCGGGTCATGAGACGCCTTCGCATTTTCAATCATACTGCTACCCCACCGGGCGACAGTACTCGCCGGAAAGTCCCGCGCAACCAACAATCGCGGGTGCCTCATGGATCAACCTGTCATCTGTCAGCGCATGCACCATGAACAGCGCAAAGTCAGTGCGCTTGGTCAGGTTTGATGCCAGTATCGGATCACCCACATGGCGGGCCCACACGGGCAAACCGTCACTGGGCCCTTCTTCAAGGTCGGACGCGCGCACAACCGTCCATAAACGATCAGAGGCAAAAATCCGGCGTGCGGCTTCAACCTGATCATTCAGATCAACAAGCCGCAGAATGGGGCCAATCCAACTGACCAAGGCCTCAAAGACGCGAAGCTTGAGGCTGTAGACGTCCTTGCCATCCCGCGTGATATGCCAACCGCAGGAAAAGATCAGACGCGCATCCGGTTCAGCATAGTCCAGAACAGCCCGCGCCGTGCCGGATGCGTAATTGTCGACGCCCCAAGGGGCCAATACCGTAAGAACCCCATCACAACCGGCGACTGCCTGACGAATGACGTCACGGTCGTTGGTCCTGCCCGGAAATACCGTGATGCGATCTGCCAGGTGATCCAGCTTTTTCACGCTTTCAGGACGACAGACACCGACAACCTCATAGCCACGGTCCAGCGCATGTTTGGTCATGTATTGCCCCAGCTTGCCTGAGATCCCGACGATACAAATCCGTTTCATGCCATCGCTCCTTTCAAGGTTTCAGGCGCCTTTGGTGCCCGCAGCAGTAACCAAAGGGCAAAGCCAACCTCGGACAGGGTCACAATTGCCAGCAGCCCCGCACGCAACAGACCAAGCCAGGCGGCACCCGGAAACGCGAACGCATAGATGGAATCAAGCGCATAGCCGGCCGCACCCAGCATCAGCCCATACCCCAGCACCTTGGGAAAGCGCCCAGACTGGACAACCAGATAGCCCAGCAAGACAAGGTGCAGCGAAAAGAAGACCTGCCAGATCCAGACGCCAGCGCGATGCATTTCCAACAGCAGCCCCGCTATATCGGCGCGCTGATCAGGGGTGAAATGGATCAGAACGTTGTCGGAATGCGCCAGCAGGTCTGCACCGGCATGAAAAAACAGCATCGCGGACATCACGCTGACCATGCTCAACCGCGCCATCGCCGCGGCGAACGACAGTGTCTGGGAAATGTGCCGAAACATGAAGTACAGCATGGTCATCGCCATGATTTCAAACACCATCACGACCACATCAGCAGCGATCCCCATATGATAAAGGCCGGTACGGCCAAGAATGTTGGCAACCGTCGCACCGGCATCATCCGCAACGACGATCTGGGACGGCACATAGGCGATTGAAAAACCGCCTGCGATTGCGATGCCCAGATAGAAAAAGCCTGTCCAGCGGGCATATGAACTGGACATCGGGTCAGAAAAACCTTGCATGTCTTGTCCTTTCATTTGAGCACATGATCAGTGCGGTGGACCCATCCTCCGGCCCTGAAAATGCGTGTTTTCTAGTTTGATGCGCCGGTTCCTACCGACGATGGCCAATTTATATCGCATTGGGCATACCAACAAAATTGACCGATATCGTACTTCTGATATGCAAATAAGCATGGATTGGAATGCCGTCTCATTTGACTGGAACAGGGCCCGTGCGTTTCTGGTAACAGCGGAAGAAGGGTCGCTTTCGGCTGCGGCCCGGGCGCTTGGGCTTGCACAGCCAACACTGTCGCGGCAGGTAGAGGCGCTGCAAAACGAACTGGGTGTCGTGCTGTTCGAACGATTCGGGCGGGGTCTGGAACTGACGCCAGCCGGGGCAAATCTGCTAGAGCATGTCCGGACGATGGGCGCAGGTGCGATGGCCTTGTCAATCGCCGCCGAGGGTCAAAGCGATGAAATTGCAGGGCCGGTCACCATCTCGGCATCCGACGCCTATGCCGGGCTTTGGTTGCCGCCGATCCTGAAGCAACTGCGCGAACAACAACCGGGCCTTGCCATCCGCGTGCTTGCCGAAAACGCAGCATCTGACCTGATGCGCCGCGAAGCAGATATCGCGATCCGCAATTTCCGCCCGAAAGAAGCAGAACTGGTCGCGAAACGGATCATGGATACAAGCGCATCATTCTATGCGTCTACCGACTACGTGGCGCGCCATGGCCAGATAGAAACCGATGCAGATTGGGAGCAGGCAAATCTGATCGCCCCGGGCACCGCCCCCGAATTTATCAAGGCGTTGCAATCCATGGGTGTCCCAGCCGTTACGAAATCAGTCGCATTTGAATGCAGTAGCTATCTGGCCATGTGGGAAATGGTGCGACAGGGTGTGGGCGTCGGTGTTCTGGATACGCGACTGGGTGATGCAGAAAACGGGATCGTGCGTGCGACGCCAAACCTGCCTGACTTGCGGTTCCCGATCTGGCTGGTCGCGCACCGCGATATTCTGACCAGCAAGAGATTACGGCTTGTATTCGATTTCCTTACCGATGCCCTGAAAGTGCCGCCCGCAGAGTGGCGCTCAGGATGATATGATGCGAACGGCCTACAGGACCGACCTGGATGTTTAGTCCCATAGCGAGGCTAGCAAAGCAAATGCTTCGCTCTGTCCGTTCAGACCGGGAAGGCGGCTGCGATACCCAACGTCAATCAACCC
>CBDTVH010000302.1:0-3813 GCA_965363665.1 uncultured Yoonia sp.
CTGGCCGAAGGGCACGATATATCAGACGACGAAAAGGCGCTGATGGCCCGCGCGTTAGAGGAAAACAGTGTTATCGTGGCGCAGATGACCCCGTTTTTCGACAAGGTCTAGGCCGTACAAAGCAGCGTGCGGCAACAGGATCAGGACAGGGAATTGAGGTCAGGACAATCCTGAACTGGCATATGGATACGATGAAACCGATCTTGCAATCCACCTTGCCAGATGCGCACGCTGGCGATCCTCGCCTTCCGGGCACGATGCCTTGCGCCCCGGATGCGTGGCTGCATGTGGATGATGCCTACGCATCACAGATGGCGCTTCGTGCACAGTTGATCGACACAGATCCACAGGCGGTGCTGTATGAGCCCGAACGTGTGAAAGACGCGGGCAGAGAGATTTTGGATGAGGCGCTGAAGATCTTGCCCGCATCCGGGTTTGACGTGACAGAAGATACTGTCATTTGCCCCGACGGGCGCAAGGTCACGATCAATCGCGATGCCCCGCTGCACACCCTGGGCCATCTGGTGCAAGAGGACATCTGCATTCTGCAAAAGCGCGGTGATGAGCATGACTTGACCGGTGCGGTCCTTTGCTTCCCCGCAAACTGGCGTCTGGCGGAAAAGATCAATCGCCCACTTGTCGGCATCCACGCACCCGTCCCCGAGTACGATGAAAATATCGCGCGCCGTGTCCAGCGGCTGTTTGACGGGGTGCGCGTCGGCAAACCGCTGTGGCGCTTCAATAAATTGCGCTATGCTGACGCCGATCTGCACCAGCCGACCCGCAAGACCGAAACCGGTGAAATGCCGTTCATTCGGTCCGAACGGCAGTCTATCTTGCGACTGCCCCGTACGGACGCCGTTGTTTTTACCATCCACACCTATGTGGTGCGCGCCTAGGCGGTCACCCGCCTTTGACACATGCGGACCTGTTGGACCTTACCGCAAGACTACGCTAGCGTTGGCAGGTCATTCCAAATGCGCCCTTTGCCATTCAACCGGGCGCATTTCGTAAGGAGAAAGTCGATGAAGAAAATTGACGTCGATGCTGACACGAAACGTTCGAAATTCCTGATCAAGGCAATGGTGATCCAGGTCGTTGTGGTCCTGGTGATCATGTTCTTGTTCTGGGCGTATCTGGCCAACTGATTGCGGCCGGGAATTCGCATCCTTTGCCAATATACCAAATTGCATCCAGGCCGCCTTCCCGCTAGCCATAGCGCAAAGGAGCCTGATGTATGCCGCCAATTGATCCCGTTGCCCTGACCGCCGATCTTGTGCGCTGCCCTTCGGTGACACCTCAGGAAGGTGGCGCGTTGGTGCTGCTGGAAAAGGTTCTGACCGATAGCGGTTTTACCTGCACCCGTGTTGACCGGGGCGATGTCTCAAACCTTTATGCGCGTTGGGGTCGGCAAGGGGCGAACCGGACGTTTGGGTTCAATGGTCACACCGATGTCGTGCCGCTGGGCGACGAAGCGGCTTGGACGATGCCGCCCTTTGGTGCTGAAATCAAAGACGGGTATCTTTACGGGCGCGGGGCGACGGACATGAAATCCGGCGTTGCCGCCTTTGCAGCCGCTGCGATTGATTTCGTCAACGAGACACCGCCGGACGGCGCTGTCGTGTTGGCCATCACCGGCGATGAAGAGGGTGACGCCGTCGATGGCACCACCGCCCTGCTTGATTGGATGGCGGCGAATAACGAAGCCATGACCGTCTGTCTGGTCGGCGAACCGACCTGCCCCGATGTCATGGGGGAAGCGATGAAAATCGGGCGTCGCGGCTCTATGACTGCGTTTTTCACAGTCACTGGTGTTCAAGGCCATTCCGCCTATCCACATCGCGCCAAAAACCCGATGCCAGCGATGGCCCGGCTGATGGATGTGCTGTCGTCGCGGGTTCTGGACGAAGGGACCGCACATTTCGATCCTTCCTCCTTGCAGGTGCTTACGATCGACACGGGCAATCCGGCCACAAATGTGATCCCGGCGCAAACCAGAGCGACCGTGAACATCCGTTTCAACGACACGCACACCAGCACGGAATTGACTGATTGGATGCAGCAAGAGGCCGACACGGTCGCCGCCGCATTTGGCGTCCGTGTCGAAATGCGCGTGCGTGTCTCCGGCGAAAGCTTCATTACACCACCCGGCGCATTGTCCGACCTGATCAGCACTGCCGTCGAGGCCGAGACCGGGCGCAAGCCGGAACTGTCCACATCGGGCGGAACGTCAGACGCGCGGTTCGTCAAACACCATTGCCCCGTGGTGGAATTCGGGCTGGTCGGCAAGACGATGCATCAGGTCGATGAACGGGTGGCGGTGGACCAGATCGGCCAGCTCAAGGCGATCTACAAGCGGATCCTGACGGACTATTTTGCCTGATTTTCTGTTAAGGAAATGGCGGTTCGTCCGCAGCCGTGCTAGGCCTGCGCCATGACACGCATCCCTTCCAAATCCGAAATCCTGTCGTGGATCTCCGAAAACCCCACCAAAGCCGCCAAGCGCGACATCGCCAAGGCCTTTGGTATCAAGGGTGCCGCCCGTATTGATCTGAAACGCCTGCTGAAAGAGCTGGAAGAAGAAGGCAAGCTGACCAAACGCCGAAGTTCCTATCGCGACGCCGAAGATCTGCCGCCAGTCGCTGTTCTGGAAATCACGGGCGCTGACGCCGACGGCGATCTGTTTGCCCGCCCGCTTGAGTGGAAAGGCGAAGGGGCGGAGCCACGGATCCTGATGTTGCTGCGGTCCAGCGATCCGGCACTTGGCGCGGGTGATCGTATCCTGGGCCGCCTGACGGTCGATAAGACCGAAGACCACAGCCATACCGCCCGCATGATCCGCCGGATCGGAACGAACCCTTTGCGCATTTTGGGTATTTATCGCGCGGACTCGGAAGGGGGGCGCGTGTTGCCTATCGACAAGGGGGCGGACAAGCAGTGGACTGTTGCCGCGGGCGCGACCGCTGGTGCCAAGGATGGCGAGTTGGTCGAGGCTGAACAAGCAGGACCAAAGGGACGCATGGGTCTGCCCAAGGCGCGCATCGTGTCCCGCTTGGGTGATCCGACCGAACCGCGCGCGGTTTCCCTGATTGCGATCCATCAGCACGGTATTCCAGACCACTTCCCCGACGAAGTGATCGCGGAAGCGGATGCTGCCACGCCTGCGGGGGTGAAAGGCCGCAAAGACCTCCGTGATATGCCGCTGATCACCATTGACCCGTGGGACGCGCGCGACCACGACGATGCCTGTTTTGTCGAACCTGACCCCGATCCAAAGAACGCCGATGGTTTCATCATCTGGGTCGCCATTGCCGATGTGGCGCATTATGTGACGCCCGGGTCCGAGCTGGACCGCGAGGCCCGCAAACGCGGCAACTCGACCTATTTTCCGGACCGTGTGGTGCCCATGCTGCCCGACCGGCTGTCCGGCGATCTGTGTTCACTGCATGAAGGGGTTGAGCGCGCCTGTCTGGCTGTCGCGATGCGTATTGATGCATCTGGGAACAAGATCGACCATGCCTTTCACCGCGGGCTGATGAAATCAGTGGCCTCGTTGAACTATGAAGAGGTGCAGGCAGCCGCCGATGGCCAGCCCAACGACAAAGTGGCACCGTTGATGGATGATATCATCACGCCGCTTTATCAGGCCTTTGCCGCACTGATGAACGCACGCGCACGGCGTCAGCCGCTTGAGCTGGATTTGCCGGAACGCCAGATCGTTTTGAACGACGCGGGCAAGGTGACATACGTCAAATATAACGAACGCCTTGATGCCCACCGGCTGATCGAGGAATTCATGGTGCTGGCCAATGT
>CBDTVH010000303.1:0-3812 GCA_965363665.1 uncultured Yoonia sp.
TTCGATCTGCGCCTTCCGTTCACGCAGCCACGCAATATCCGGCAGGATCAGATCAACGCCCGGGGTCCCGTCCATATCAGGGAAGGTGACGCCGAGATCGACCACGATCAGCCGTTCCTTGCCCGGCTTTCCGTAGCCGTAGACATAGGCGTTCATGCCGATTTCACCGGCGCCCCCAAGAGGCAGATAGATCAGGCGGTCGCTCATGCGTTGTCCTTGTTGTACTTGTGGATCACGGTCAGCCCGTGAATTGTCAGATCGTCCTCAAAGGCGTCAAACAACGGCTCGGACTGTTGAAAAAGCGGGGCAAGGCCGCCGGTCGAGATGACCTGCATCGGCATGCCGCGCTCGGCCTTGATCCGCGCGCATATCTCACGCACGAGGCCGATGTAACCCCAAAAGACACCCGATTGCATGCAGGCGACGGTATTGGTGCCGATGACGGCCTGCGGTTTGGTGATATCGACGTGCGGCAGGGCGGCGGCGGCGTTGTGCAACGCCTCAAGCGACAGATTGACGCCGGGGGCGATCACGCCGCCCACATAGGCCCCATCCTCGGCGACCACATCAAAGGTGGTGGCCGTGCCGAAGTCCACAACGATCAGATTGCCACCGTGCCGATCATAGGCGCCAGCGGCGTTGACCAGACGGTCAGGACCGACTTGCGTGCCTTCGTCCACCCGCGGATTGGCGGGCAGCAGGCAGTCGGGCTTGCCCACCACCAAGGGGCGGCAGTTATAATAACGATCTGCAAAGACTCGCAGGTTCCAGACCACGCGGGGCACCGTGGAGCTGATAATCACCTCGTCGATCATCACGTCCACCTCTCGAAACCGCATCAGGGTCGATAGCCAGACATAGTATTGATCCGCCGTGCGCTGCCATTCGGTGCTGGTGCGCCACGTGGCGATGAATTCTTTGCCGTCCCAGATGGAAAACACCGTGTTCGTGTTGCCGCAGTCGATGGCGAGAAGCATGGGGTGCCTCCTTTTCTTTCAGAAATAAACGTCTGCTGCCGGGATCGCGCGTGGCCCGGTGCCGGTGATCAACACAAGGTTGCCGTCATGGTCGATGCTGTCGAAGATGCCGGTGATCTCCTCGCGCCCTGTGCGCGCTGTGATGACTTCGCCCAGGCGTGCGGCGTTGGCCATCCAGTCATCGCGGATACGGTCAAAGCCAAGGCGCAGCAATTTGGCCTCTTGTGTCGCGTAGGCATCGGCAAGGGTTGAAAGAAAGTCGAGCGGATCAACATCACTGACACCGGCATCAGCAAGGCTGGTTGGCGGGAAAAGCGTGTCGGTCACGCCTTGCGGTGTCTGCCGCAAATTCACGCCGATCCCAATGGCAAGCCAGTCAACGAAAGGTCCCTGCCCGCTGCTTTCCAGCAAGATCCCTGCAACCTTACCGCCTGAAAGCAACACATCATTGGGCCATTTGAGTGCAAGCTTGTCGATGGGCACATAGATCGCCAGCGCCTGATAGAGCGCATTGGCGGCAAGAAAAGACCGCTTGGCCGCTTCCGCCGCCGTTGCTTCTGGCCGGAAAATCAGGGTCGCGTTCAGGTTGCCATCGGGCACCACCCATTCACGGCCCCGCCGCCCACGTGCAGCGGTCTGCGTCTTGGCCATGATCCACGTCGGGCGGTCGAGGTCGGGCGCGCGCCGCGCGGCCTCGGCCATGGTGCTGTCGACCGTGTCCAGCACGACGCGGGCATAGCCCTCGGGCCAAGGCCCATGATCATGGATGTTAGTTGACAAGCGTCGCTGCCGCTGCCGCCGCGATAGGCTCGATCCCGAACAGGTTCACGACGCCCAGCACCATGACCGCAGCCGAACCCATCAGGAAAACCCACAGCACCGGGTTCATCTTACCGTCCAGCTGTTCGCCCTCTTCACCGAAATACATGAAATAGACGATGCGGATGTAATAGAAGGCGCCGATCACGGATGCGATCACACCGGCAACGGCCAGCCATGCAAGTCCACCGTCATAAGCGGCACGCAGGACGTAGAATTTGCCGAAAAAGCCGACCATGGGCGGCACGCCAGCCAAGCTGAACAGCAAGACCAACATTGCCAGCGCACGCAACGGTTGGCGTTTGGAATACATCTTGAGGCTGTCGATATTGGTTACAGGCCGCCCATCGCGTTCCATCGCAAGGATGAATGCAAAGGTGCCGATGTTCATCGTCACGTAAATGGCCATATAGATCAGCATCGCCTGCACGCCAAAGGCCGTACCAGCGGCCAGACCCATCAGCGCGAAACCCATATGCGCGATGGACGAATAGGCCATCAGGCGCTTGATGTCGCGTTGCCCGATCGCAGCAATCGCCCCGAGAAACATGGAAACGACAGAGAGGAACGCCACGATCTGCTGCCAGTCACCTACGATGCCGCCGAATGCGTCATGAACGACGCGGGCGAAAAGCGCCATCGCGGCAACCTTGGGTGCTGTTGCGAAGAAAGCCGTGACGGGCGTGGGCGAGCCTTCGTAGACGTCCGGTGTCCACATGTGAAACGGGGCCGCCGACACTTTGAACGCAAAACCAGCCATCAAGAAAACGAGGCCGAAGAGCAAGCCAAGCGATGGCTCATTGGCTGTCGCTTCGATGACGCCCGCGAAGAGTGTCGTGCCAGCAAAGCCATAGGTCAGCGATGCACCATAGAGCAGAAGGCCGGAGGAAAGCGCGCCAAGAACGAAGTATTTCAAGCCCGCTTCGGTCGACTTAACGCTATCGCGGCGCAGCGATGCGACCACGTAAAGCGCCAAGGATTGCAGTTCGAGGCCCATATAAAGCGCCATCAGATCGCCCGCGCTGACCATGACCATCATGCCAACGACGGCCAATGCCACGAGGATCGGGTATTCAAACCGCAGCAACCCGCGTTGCTGCATATAGCTTTCCGACATCAACAGGACCGCCGCTGCGGATACCAGAATCGTGATCTTGGCGAACCGCGCGAACCCGTCGTCGACGAACATGCCGCCAAAGGCGATATTCGTCCCCTGCCCGTTGATCGCAATCCACACCGCCAGCAGCACGAACAGACCCGAGGTCGCCCATGTCAGCAGCGGCGCCATGCCGTCCTTGGTGGTGTAGACCGCAGCCATCAACGCGCCCATCGCATAGAGCGACAGCACG
This sequence comes from uncultured Yoonia sp., assembly GCA_965363665.1. Lineage (GTDB taxonomy): Bacteria > Pseudomonadota > Alphaproteobacteria > Rhodobacterales > Rhodobacteraceae > Yoonia. Next base: position 3,146 of record CBDTVH010000303.1, read on the forward strand.
ACCTCAGGCATCAGGATTTGGATATCAGCGCCAATCATAACGGGCTTTCCTTAATTCGAAGCAAACTGCGTGGCGGCCTCAAAGGTCGCAAGTGCTGTTTCATAGTTGCCGACCAGCGCAGACACGCTTGGGCCGATAATGTCGAGGACAAGGGCGGGGTAGACACCCAAAAGGAGCGTCATTGCCACCAGCGGTGCAAAGATCACCCGCTCACGCGTGCCCATGTCCGTGATGGTTTTCAGGCTTTCCTTGATCAGGTCGCCGAACACAACGCGACGGTAGAGCCACAGTGCATAGGCCGCCGACAGGATCACACCGGACGTCGCGAAAAGCGCGATCCAGGTGTTGACCTGGAAAATACCCATCAGGACCAGAAATTCACCAATAAAGCCCGATGTGCCCGGCAGGCCCACATTGGCCATCGTGAAGAACATGAAGATCAGCGCGTAGGCGGGCATCCGATTGACCAGACCGCCATAGGCGTCAATCTCGCGCGTGTGCATCCGGTCGTAAATCACGCCGACGCAGAGAAACAACGCGCCGGAGATAAAGCCGTGGCTGATCATCTGAAAGATCGCACCATCAATGCCCTGCTGGTTGACCGCAAAGATACCCATCGTGACGTAACCCATGTGGGCAACGGATGAGTAAGCGATCAGCTTTTTCA
>CBDTVH010000304.1:0-3801 GCA_965363665.1 uncultured Yoonia sp.
AGCCATAGATCAGAGTGCATTGCGCATGCATATCGGCAAGGCCCTTCCTGACTATATGGTGCCGCAGCAATTTGTGACTTTGGACGCTTTTCCGCTGACGCCAAACAAGAAGGTTGATCGCAAGGCATTGCCCGCCCCCCAGATAGGTAAGGCGGTCAAGGCAGCACCAGCCCGTCCAGTCGCGCACGCTTCACCGGTCGACCTTGGGTCAGAGGCGGACATAACAACAGCGATTGCGGCCATCTGGTCGCGTATTCTTGGCGTTCCAGACATCAACCCAAAGGACAGTTTTTTTGATTTGGGCGGGCATTCCCTGTTGGCCGTGCAGGCGCACCGGGAAATCCGTAATGATCTGGGTGTTGCCAAGCTTTCGATCACCGATATTTTCCGCGCCCCATCTTTGGAAGCCTTTGCAGCCATCGTCGCAAAGAAATCCGGCGCCGGTAAAGCCGCGCCATCTGCGCCGACGTCGGCACCGGCAGAGCCTGCTTTTGCGGCACCCGATCCACAGCCCACCGGCAATGCGCGCAGCGACGCCATGGCGCGGCGGCGCGAGATGCGCGCGCGGCGGCAAAACCGCTGATGAAAGACGATGTCGCGGCGGCCCTGCGCGATATGCTGGGCCCCGCCGTGGGCATTGGCGTGACGGATCCGCGCGACATGACCAAGGACCTATGGCCCGAAGAAGGGGCCGCGATCAGCGGTGCGATTCCCAAAAGACAGCTTGAATTTGCCGCGGGCCGCCGTGCGGCGCGCCTTGCGATGACTGCGCTTGATTTGCCTGCCGTGGCGATTCCAGTGGGGCAGCAACGTGCCCCGGTCTGGCCCGAGGGTGTGACGGGTTCAATCGCCCATTGCGACACGCTTTGCATTGCTGCCGTCAGCCAAACCCACCAAAGCATCGGGATCGACGTCGAACCGGCGACACCTTTGGCTGCTGATTTGATCACAATCGTCTGCACCAGTGCGGAGCAGGAATGGCTGAACCAACAGCCCGACACGGCACAGCCGTTGACTGGTAAACACCTGTTTTGCGCAAAGGAAGCCGTCTTCAAGGCGCAGTATCCGCTGACAGGTCAAATGATCGGGTTTGACGCGTTGAGTATCACGATAACCGGTGATGGCAGGTTCGATGCTGTTTGGCACCAACCCATGCCAGACCTGCCGCCGCTGTACGGCAGCATCCGGACGCTACCGGGCTTTATCCTGGCAAGTGCCTTAATTTAGCCGGGTCCATCAGGTTACGCAGAAGCCACTGCAAGGTCACAGGCGTCATTTCACCGTCAGACATGCGCAAGGCGCCTCATGTGCGATTCTTTGTGACGTACTTCCCAGCAACAGGCTTGCGATATTTCCGACGCCCCGGCGCCCTGTCACGATCAGATCGGAGTTTGTGCTTTCTGCCGCCTGAATGATCTCGGTTGATGCCATGCCGGTGCGCACAATTTGGCTTGACGGTTCCACACCAAGCGCACGTGCGCGTGTCGCAGCCTCGGCCATCACCGCCTGACCGGCGGTCATGACCTGCTCCATGTCCACAGGCACATCAATCGCGCCGATGCCGATTGCCATTGCCGATGGCGGGACTTCAGGCACGTGGACGATGTGCAACTTGCCCTCATAGCGCTGTGCCAAGTCACTTGCGACTTCCAGTGCGCGCCACGCATGGTCAGATCCGTCGATACCAATCGTAATGTTCTCAAACATCGTACATCCCTTCTTTGGCATGAACACCGCGCAATATAGGATGCGGGCGACCTGCGTGCCTTGATGAAGGTCAACGGGATATCCAGGGCATCCCGTTGACCTTGGTGATCGCAGCTTTAACCGATCAGCGCGTTCAGTGTCGTTGAGGGCCGCATGACCTGTGCTGCGCGTTCCTCTGATGGGTTATAGTATCCGCCCAACTCTACGGCAGTGCCTTGGCCTTCTGCAATCTCAGCCAGAATCGCGGCTTCAGCCGAAGCAAGGCCCTCGGCCAATGGCGCAAAGCGCGCGGCAAGTTCGGCGTCATCGGTTTGTGCGGCCAGCGCCTCGGCCCAGTAGCGCGCAAACCAGTAATGGCTGTCGCGGTTGTCGGGTTGTCCGACCTTGCGCTGTGGCGAATGCCCCTCCGCAAGTAGTTTCTCGGTGGCTGCATCAACGGCATCACCCATCACATTGGCGGGGGCTTTGCCTTGTGTGGCACCAAGGAAACGCAAGCTTTCGCCCAAGGCGCAAAATTCACCCAACGAATCCCAGCGCAGATGGTTTTCCTGAACCAGTTGTTCAACGTGCTTGGGTGCAGAGCCGCCAGCGCCGGTTTCAAACAAACCGCCACCTTCCATCAATTTGACCACCGACAGCATCTTGGCAGATGTTCCGACCTCAAGGATCGGGAACAGGTCGGTCAGGTAATCGCGCAGCACGTTGCCTGTCACGGCAATCGTATTGTCGCCTTTGTAGATGACTTCAAACGACCGTGTCGTGGCGTCCCGCGGGGTCATGATCTTAACCTTGTTCGCAACGCCCGCCTTTTCCAGCACCGGTTCCACATATTTCAGCAGCTCGGCATCATGGGCGCGGTTGCGGTCAAGCCAGAAGATCGTCTCATAGCCTGTCGCCGCCATGCGGTCGATTGCCAATTGGATCCAGTTTTCAATCGGTGCCCGGCGTGTCGATGCCATGCGCCAGATGTCGCCTGCCTCAACCTCGTGGATGTGCAACACGTCACCGTTGTCAGCAATTACACGGACGGTGCCGGCCTGTGGGATTTCGAATGTTGTCGGGTGAGACCCGTATTCTTCCGCTTTCTGCGCCATCAGGCCCACGTTTTGCACGGTGCCTGCCGTCACTGGATCAAGCGCGCCGTTTGCTTTGCAGAACGCGATCGAGGCGTCGTAAACCGGGGCATAGGAACTGTCGGGAATGACGCAGTTGGTGTCATCCTCTTGCCCATCCGGTCCCCAGCCTTTGCCGCCCGCACGGATCACAGCGGGCATGGAGGCGTCGATGATCACATCGGAAGGCACATGCAGGTTGGTGATGCCGCGGTCAGAGTTCACCATATAAAGCGGTGGGCGTTCTGCCAGCAGCGCGTCGATTTCGGCACGAATGGCCGCGCCGTTTGGCATCGCGTCAATCGCGCTGAAAAGCGTGCCGAACCCGGCGTTCGGGCTGATCCCGGCGGCGGTGAAATCATCCGCGTATTTGTCGAAGATCGGTTGCAGGTAGGCGACGACCGCGTGACCAAAGATGATCGGGTCCGAAACCTTCATCATCGTGGCTTTCATGTGCAGCGAGAACAATGTGCCATCTTCCAGCGTGCGTGCGATCTGCTGGTGGAAAAAGTCTTTCAGCGCCTTGGCTGACATGAACGTCGCGTCCACAATCGTGCCAGCGGGCATTGCAATGCCGTCTTTCAGCGTTGTGACCGTGCCATCAGCGGCGGTCAGTTCGATCTTGAGTGTCTGTGCGTCTGACAGGGTGACCGAAGTTTCGTTCGAGAAGAAATCGTTTGCCCCCATCGTGGACACGCGCGTTTTGCTATCGGGTGACCATTTGCCCATCCGGTGTGGATTGGCCCTTGCGTAGGCCTTGACCGAAGATGGCGCTCGACGATCCGAGTTACCTTCGCGCAGAACCGGGTTTACGGCAGATCCCTTGATCGCGTCATAGCGCTTGCGCGCCTCGACTTCGTCGGCGGTCTGAGGCGTTTCGGGATAGTCGGGGATGTCGTAGCCTTGCCCTTGCAGTTCCTTCACGGCGGCGACCAGTTGCGGCACAGAGGCCGACACGTTGGGCAGTTTGATCACATTGGCG
>CBDTVH010000305.1:0-3800 GCA_965363665.1 uncultured Yoonia sp.
CTAAACACCGTTAGTCCGGCTTTGTGGCGACCATGCTGTCTCTGGCAGCAAATTCTGCATACCAGTTTGCCAATGCCTCGTTTCCGTTCCGCCAACCGCGCGCATTGTGCCGCAGGTCGATATAGGACAGGGCACAGGCCATCGCGATTTGCCCGATATTCAGCGGCCCGGTCAGGTGGCTCATCCAGCGACTGTTGACGGCGGCAATGCCACGGGTGGCCTTGGCCCATTGTGCTTCGATCCAGTCGTTCGACTGCTTTTCCTCGGGGCGCAGGCGCACTTCGTATGACATGGCAACGGTCGCATCCATGATCGCGTCGGCCGTCGACTCCAAAGTCAGAATTTCCCAAATCCGGCTTTGCGGATAAAGATTTGCGCCCGCCAGATCATCCAGAAACCGGGTGATCACCCGGCTATCATAGATACCAGGACCGTCGGCACGGATCAGCGCGGGGATCTTGCCCATCGGGTTGGCTGCCACCACCTCTGGCGCGGAATTCATTGGCGTCGTTGTGACATGTACCTCTTCCACCGTGTCCATCAGGTTTGCTTCGCGGATCAGAACGCGGACTTTGCGGACGAATGGGGATGCAGGTGAGATCAGCAGTTGCATAGGTCTTGGTCCTTGTCTGGTGTCAGGGAAACAAGACCTGATCCTGCCCCGCTTGCCAAGGTGGATATTTGACCATGATCTTGCGAAAGCGGTCAGAGGCCAGGAAATCATCTAACCAATTAGTCAGCGGTGCAAGCCCCTGCGCATCGAACCAAGCGCGGTCGGTATTTGCGAATTGCCGCACGAACGGCAGGATCGCCATATCAGCCATCGTGCGCTTTGGGCCCATCAGAAAGCGAGTGTCAGACAAGCGTTCATTCAGTTTGGTCAGGAACACCATTGCCTTGGCCCGTTCATCCGCTTCATCCCGGTCGGGAAAGCGCACGGCGTATTTGGTGTGGTCAAGCGCGGACTTGAAAGGGCCATCGTTTTCATCAATCAAAGCATGGCCCTCATCGGGCATATCCAGCCAGCCTTCGGGGTCATTGCGGCCCAGCGCCCAGAGCATAACATCGCGGCTTTCTTCGATCACTGTGTCGCCGTCCTGCACGACCGGCACGGTGCCTTTGGGCGATGCAGCAAGGAAAGGAGCCGGTTTGTCTTTCAGCAGAATTTCCCGCAATTCCACCTTTCGCCCGCTGGATTGGATCGCAAGCCGCGCGCGCATGGCATAAGGGCACCGGCGAAAACTCCAGAGGATCGGCAGATTGCTCATGCTGTCAGTTGCTGCCCGACCACTCCGGTGATCTGGGCCTGAACGATCTGGCTTTCGGGTTGGTCGGCATCAAACAGAACTTCGGTAAACTGCTCGGTCCGGCCCATGCGGGCGTTCTCCATCAGGATATGATGGGTCTTGCCCGACTGGCTTTTCAGGTGCCGATCCACCTGTATCGTGCCAGCCGCGCGCAAAGCCGCCGCGCGTTCCTTGATCAGCTTTCCATTCACCTGCGGCATGCGCGCCGCTGGTGTGCCGGGTCGCGGTGAATACGGGAAGACGTGCAGCCAAGTCAAATCACACTCTTCGACCAGCGCAAGCGAGTTGGCGAACATCGCGTCAGTCTCGGTCGGGAAGCCTGCGATAATATCGGCGCCGTATGTCATATCGGGGCGCAATTTGCGCGCCTCTTGGCAAAAAGCGATGGCATCGTCGCGCAGGTGACGGCGTTTCATCCGCTTGAGGATCATGTCATCGCCATGTTGCAGTGAAAGGTGCAAATGCGGCATCAGGCGCGGTTCGGTCGCGATGGCCTGCATGAGGTTCTCATCCACCTCGATGCTGTCGATCGAACTGATGCGCAGACGCGGCAGGTCAGGCACCAGTTTGAGGATGCGCATGACCAGATCGCCCAGCTTTGGTGTTGCCGGCAGATCAGCACCCCAGCTGGTCAGATCAACACCAGTCAGGACGATCTCGTTGTAACCGCTATCCACCAACCGTTTGATCTGATCGACGACAACGCCCGCCGGCACAGAACGCGAATTGCCGCGACCATAAGGAATAATACAAAAGGTGCAGCGATGATCGCACCCGTTCTGAACTTGAACATAAGCGCGGCTGCGTGTGCCGAACCCATCAATCAGGTGCCCGGCGGTTTCGGTGACAGACATGATATCATCGACCTGCACGGGCTCGGTTTGCCCAATCAGGTCGGGGGCCATGCCTGCCCACGTGGCTGGGTTCATTTTTTCAGTATTGCCAAGGACCACATCGACTTCGCTCATCCTGGCGAATGTATCCGGTTCGGTTTGTGCGGCACAGCCGGTAACGATCAGCTTCGCATCAGGGTGATCGCGGCGCAGCTTGCGGATATCCTGACGGGCCTTGCGCACGGCCTCGGATGTCACGGCACAGGTATTCACCACAATCGCATTGTCCACGCCAGCAGCAGTGGCGAGCTCTTTCATCGCCTCGGTCTCATAGGCGTTCAGGCGACACCCGTGATTGGAAAAGATCGGAGCGGTTCTTGTCATGACAACCGCCACTGCCCGTCAAAAACATGGGCCGTTGGTCCAGTCATCCAGACGCCATCATCACGCCAACTGATCTGAAGCGTGCCACCATCAAGGTCGATTTTCACATCCCGTCCCGTCAGCCCACGCCGGGCAGCGGTAACAGCAGTAGCGCAGGACGACGACCCAGAGGCCTGCGTAATGCCTACACCCCGTTCCCAAACCCGCATGCGCAGGTGGTCAGGGCCAATCAGGCTGGCAAATTGCACGTTGGTGCGTTCAGGATAAAGCGGGTGATGCTCAAGCGCGGCACCTTTGCTAGCCAGATCAACCGCTTCGGCATCATCCACAAAGAAGGTGCAGTGCGGGTTGCCCATGCCGGTCGCCGTTGGCGCGCCCTCAATCGGTAGCTCAAGCGTGTCCATCGCCTGCGCCAAAGGCACGTCCTGCCAATCCAGTTGTGGTTGGCCCATATTCACGGACGTGAGACCATTTCCAGCATCCCTGGCCTGCAAAATACCGCGCTCAGTTTGCAAGGTCAGCGAGGTCGCGCCTGTCTGGTCCATCACATGCCGCGCAATGCAGCGGGTTGCGTTACCACAGGCCCCGGCTTGCGATCCGTCGCTGTTCCAGAACACCAGTCGGACGTCTGCATCCGGCGTCTCTGACAGCACCGCCAATTGATCGAACCCGACACCCCGATGCCGGTCGGCCATGGCAATGGCAAGGGCCTTGCCCACGCGCGGACTGATTCCCCGTTCGTCGACGACGACAAAGTCGTTTCCCAGCCCATGCATCTTCATAAAGGGCAAATATGATGAGTCGTTGGTGGCCATGGCGGCGATATAGGCCAAGGCAGACAAGTTATCCAGCGGTCAGGGGCATTTGGGGCTTGACCACACCCGCCCGCCTTTCTAAGTAGCGCCCCTAGTGGGCCGTTAGCTCAGTTGGTAGAGCAACTGACTTTTAATCAGTAGGTCGATGGTTCGAACCCATCACGGCTCACCATTTTATACCTTTCATTTTTAAACCATAGCGGTGCAAATGTAGCGCACAGGAGCACACGTCGGGGCTTGGGCAGCCCTGAAAGTTGAATGAACGCAACACGCCTGCCCGTTGAAGGCGGCTGAAAAGTCGTGCGGCGGTAAGCAGGCCGGTCTGCACGCAAGTAATTACATTGAGCAGTTCAAGCGAGGCGCGGTGCACCAGATAACGGCCCGGCGTTTTACTTTCTTTTCCGTTATGACACGCCGCTTGCTTTGCCGGTGCTGCGCTTAATCTCATCCTGATTCTTGAC
>CBDTVH010000306.1:0-3775 GCA_965363665.1 uncultured Yoonia sp.
CTGGTGATGATACCATTGTCGATCGCGATTTCCTGATCGACCCACTTTGCGCCGGCGTTCTTCATATCGGTGGCGATCGAGTGATAAGACGTCATTTCACGCCCATCAACGACGCCTGCCTCAATCAGCAGCCACGGTGCGTGACAGATTGCGGCGACGATCTTGTTTCCGGTGACAAAGTCGCGGACAAGCTGGACCGCCTTATCCTCCACGCGCAGCAAATCAGGGTTGATCTGCCCGCCCGGTAAAACAAGTGCGATGTAATCATCAACTTTGACGTCAGATATCTTGAGGTCCGCCTGTACGGTGTTACCCCAGTCGGTCTGGTCCCATCCTTTGATGGCATCCCCATCAAGCGTGGCGACGTGTACCGTCGCACCAGCTTGCTTGAGTTTTTCCAAAGGCACTTCCAGCTCTGATTGCTCAAAGCCGTCAGTGGACATGATAAGGATGTTTGCATTCTTAAGTTCGGGCATTGTGATCTCCTCACTTGGTTAAAGGTATAGATCAACGCAGAAATCATGCGCTTGTTCCGCCAAAATGGGCGCACAACCGAATAGTTTATCGTGCTATCCGTAACGCGGTTCGACTAGCCCGGGCACCTTGGCCTCAAATGCGAAAAGCCGCCCTGCGAAGGGGTCGTCAAGGGGCGTATCCGCCAAATCGCCCACCGCGGTAGTGACATAGAGCGTACGCAGATCCGGCCCGCCAAAACACGCGCGCGTCGGTCTGGCGGTTGGCATAGAGACCTGCTCTACGACCTTGCCGTCGGGATCAAGGCGCACGATTTCGCCGCCATCCCAATGGCAGACCCAAATATGATCCTCTGCGTCACGCACAGCACCATCCGGGACATGCCCCGTACCTGACGTGTCATGCAAAACCCTTCGGTGACGGTTGAGGCCGGGGCTTGGAGCGTCGACTTGATAAAGTGTTGCGGTTGCCGAATTGGAGAACGTGAAGGCACCGGTTTTGGCTGCAAATGTCATGCCGTTGGGGATGGTCAAGCCGTCCAGCAAACGTACCGGTGGCGCAACCGGCGATGCGCGATAGATCGCCCCCAGCCCTTCTTCGCCGTACCAGCCCATCGTGCTGACGTAAAAGTGCCCATCAGGGCCGACACGCCCATCATTCGACCGTGTTTTCGCGTTGTCACATTCGATTTTGGCAGTCAGCGTTGTTTCGCCGGTGATGATCGAGAAATATTCTATGCCGCGCTCGGTCGAAAGAACCAAGTGATCATTGTCGATAATGCCCGCTGCGCTGGCGGTGTAAGGCATGTTCCACTGCGTGACGTCACCTCTTTCAGGGGCATAGCTGTAAAGTCGCTTTCCAAGTATATCGAATGAAAACAAACGATTGATACCATCATGCCACAAAGGTGCTTCACCCAGTTGGCAACACACATCCGTGACAGGGCGCAGTCGGTCGTGCATAACGTCAGCCGACATCCGGCGGGTCCGCCCAGAAGCCGGGCACGCCACCGCAATAGCTGATCACGTTGTTGCTGTCCTCGATTGCGGCCCACATCAATGCATTTGAGAACCCAATCCGTGTTCCGGTCTGCTCGTCTTCGGACGCTGGTAGCACGCCGGTATAAAGCGCACGCAAAAGCCGCTTTTCGAACGCATCCGATAAATCGTCTGACGGGTTGATCCGCACCGCACGGCGCAGCCCCTCAACCAGATCCTGTGGCAAAGGATCAAAGCCTGACAAGCGCGCCAGCAATGCGTCAATGGCTGGGCCGGTTTGCGCTGAAAGGGCATTGGGCAGCAATGCCGCTGCGCTGACTGAAGCAATGAAACTACGGCGGGTTAGGGCGGCGGTCATTCGGATGTCTCCTGTGGCAAGGTCCAGCCGGCGTAATAGGCAGCCAGCGCGTCAATTTCTTCGGCGCTCAGCATTGCAGCGTAGGCGCGCATCCGGCCCATTGGATCGGTCCTGCGCGTACCATTCGCATAGGCGCGCAACGTGCTTGCCAGATAGCGTTCCTGCTGACCATGTAACCAAGGTGCGCTGCGCGCCGACACCGCCTCTTCGTCAGGGGCGACGTGACAGGATGCACAAGGCGCCAATCCACGGTCCCAGTCACCGTTAATGGCCAAAGCTTCGCCTTCTAGAGACTGCACATATTGGCCTACCTCAAAATTCGGTTTTGGCGCATCGGCATACATCCGCGCCATCGCCGGAGCACCCCCCGCACCAAGCGCAAGTGCCGTGGCCCGCATCTGGCGGTGGGCCCGCCGTTCGGTGCGATAAGCCCAAAGCTGGCGTTCAAGATAGCGCGCAGGCTGTCCGTTCAGTATCGGGTAAACAGGTGCGGGGCGTTCACCCTTGCTGATGTCAAGCGTGTGGCAGGATGAACAGTTCAGCAGCGTATCGGCCTGCGCAACAGCAGCGCTCGCGATGCAGCTTGCAAAGATGCCAGCGCAGATCGCCTGAATAAACCTGTTTGTCATGCAATGTGCCCTCCGGTTGGGTCGCAGGAATGTGCTGTTCGACGGGCAAACCCCGCAAGCCGCGCAGTGGTTCCCTTAAAAACCCGGGGAACCTTTCGTCATTGCGACCGTTGGCATCCTATCAAGCAGGAGACACCCGATGGCAGTGACTGATTTTCCGACTGAACCCGACGTCGTTATCGTCGGCGCAGGCATTGCGGGCGGCATGGTCGCCGACGTCCTCAGCCAAGCCGGACACCGCGTCCTGCTGCTTGAATCCGGTCCACGGTTGGAACGCCAGAACATACTGGCACGGTGGCGCGAAACCCCTCGCACGGATTTCATGGCGCCCTACCCCAACCCGGACTATGCGCCCGTCCCAAATCCAAACGATTGGGGCAATTACCTGATCCAGACAGGACCAGCCCCTTACAACCAACAATTCATTCGCGGCGTGGGTGGCACGACGTGGCACTGGGCGGCGGCGACGTGGCGGTTTTTACCCAATGATTTCAGACTGAATAGCCTTTACGGCGTCGGTCGCGACTGGCCAATCGACTATGATACCCTGGAACCTTTTTACCAAATGGCCGAAGAGCTGATGGGGGTCGCAGGCACACCGGGCGACGGTATTGCACCGCGCAGCGCGCCCTACCCTATGGACGGCATTCCGTTGTCTTACATGGATCAGGTCGTGGCCGATAAACTCAATCCGCACGGTTACATGATGGAAACCGAACCTGTTGCGCGCAACAACCGTGTCTATGATGGCCGGCCGCCATGCTGCGGCAACAACAACTGCATGCCCATCTGTCCGATCGGGGCGCAGTATTCAGGGAACATCGCGGTTGAAAAAGCTGAAGCACAGGGTGCCGACGTTGAAATCGAGGCGGTCGTCAATTTCATTGAACGTGGACCAGACGGCCAGATCACGGCTGTGCGCTATCTCAAGCCTGATGGACAGGAATGGCGGGTGAAGGCGCGCATGTTCGTGCTGGCGGCAAACGGGATCGAGATCCCGCGTCTTATGTTGATGTCTGCCCAAGAGGGTGCTGAAAACGGCATCGGTAATGCGTCGGATCAAGTCGGTCGCAACCTGATGGATCACCCCGGCACATCTGTTGTTTTCGACATGCCAGAACCGGTCTGGCCCGGACGTGGACCGCAGGAAAACACGTCCATCCTCAAATATCGTGACGGCGACCACCGCAAGACGATGGCGGCCAAGAAGTTGCACCTCTGGAACGGTTCTTCAGTCGCGGGTGTCACCGAAGAAGCCATCGCGGAAGGTCTGACAGGCGATGACCTGAAAACAGCCGTGCGCGAACGGGCCTCGC